>DATLZL010000411.1:0-18740 GCA_035574035.1 Binatia bacterium
CCGGTGGCTGCTCCTCGGCGCGGCGGCCGCCGCCGCCCTGGCCCCGCTCGCCGGCTCCTTCCAGGTACTGGACCTGACGGCCAAGATCGCCATCTTCGCCGCGCTGGCCGCCTCCTACGACATCGTCCTCGGCTACACCGGAATCGTCTCCTTCGGCCACGCCATGTTCTTCGGGCTCGGAGCCTACACGGTGGCGCTGTGTTTGGGCCGGTTCGGCGGGCCGACCTACGGCTGGCTGGCGCTCGGCCTCGGGCTCGCCATCCTGGTGGCCGGGGCCCTGGCCCTGCTGGTCGGCGCCTTCTCCCTCCGGGTGAAGGCGATCTTCTTCGCGATGATCACCCTGGCCTTCGCCGAGTTCGCCCTGATCCTGGCCGTGCAGCTGAGCGGGCTGACCGGCGGCGAGGACGGGTTGAGCCCGCGCCTGCCGGGCGTCTTCACGGTCGGCTGGTCCGGCCGGGTGCTCGGGGTGCCGCTCACCGGCCGGCTCGTCACCTACTACGCCGTCCTGGCGGCCGTCATCGCGCTCTTCCTGGTCATGCGGCGGTTCGTGGACTCCCCGCTCGGCCGCACGCTCCAGGCCGTCCGCGACAATGCGCTGCGGGCCGAGGCCCTGGGCTACCCGACCTTCGTCTTCCAGCTGATCGCCTCGTCCTTCGCCAGCGTGGCGGCGGCGGTGCTGGGCGCGGCCTACGCACTCTGGGTCCGCTACGTCAATCCCGAGTCCGCCCTGGGCGTGCACCTGATGCTCGACGTGCTGCTCATGGTGATCATCGGCGGCATCGGCACCCTGTGGGGCGGGATCGTGGGCGCCGGCGTCCTGCTCTCTGCCCAGACCCTGCTGCCCGCCCTGCGCGCGGTGGGGGCCGAGCTGTCCGGTGGCTCGCCGCTCGTGCAGCGGCTGACCGACCGGTGGCTGCTCTACTTCGGGGTGCTGTTCATCCTGGTCGTCTTCTTCTTCCCCCGGGGGATCCTTGGCTCGCTGCGTCAGGGCCGGACAGGCGGCGGACGCTGACAGCCGCGGCGTAAGTCCTCGTCATTACGGCAGTTTGCTTGACACCGCCCGGGGCGTCCGCTAGACTCACGGCCACTCGACGCCAGCCTCTCGCTCGGGAGCGGACGTGAACCTGACCCTGGATCCGGCGCGTGACACGTTTCCCAAGCTCGTGCGGGACAACGTCCGCCGCTTCCCCGAGCGCGTCGCCATCCGCGAGAAGGACTACGGCATCTGGCAGTCCTACACCTGGCGGCAGTACTGGGACGAGGCCCGGCTGATCGCGCTCGGGCTGGCCTCGCTCGGCTTCGCGCGGGGCGACAAGCTGGCCATCGTCGGCGACAACCGGCCGCAGCTCTACTGGAGCGTGCTGGCCGCCCAGGCTCTCGGCGGCGTCCCGGTGCCGCTCTACCAGGACGCCATCGAGAAGGAGCTCGCCTACATCGTCGACCACGCCGAGGCCCGGTTCGCGGTGGCCGAGGACCAGGAGCAGGTCGACAAGCTCCTGCGGGTGCGCGGGCAGTGCCCGGGCCTGGAGGTGATCGTCTACGACGACCCGCGGGGCCTGCGCGGCTACCGCGACCCGTCGCTGCTGAGCCTGGCCGAGCTGCAGGAGCGGGGACGCAAGTTCGCCCGGGACCACCCGTCCTTCTTCGAGGACGAGGTGGACCGCGGCCGGGCCCAGGACACGGCGATCATCTGCTACACCTCGGGCACCACCGGCCTGCCCAAGGGGGCGGTGCTCTCCCACGCGAACCTGATCATCACCGCCCGCAACGCGGCCGAGGCCGAGGGGCTCCGCCCGGACGAGGAGACGCTGGCTTACCTGCCCATGGCCTGGATCGGCGACCACATCTTCTCCTACGCCCAGGCCATCCTCGTCGGCTTCACCATCAACTGCCCGGAGAGCGCGGCCACCGTGCTCGCCGACCTCCGGGAGATCGCGCCGACCTACTTCTTCGCGCCGCCCCGGATCTGGGAGTCCATCCTCACCACCGTCATGGTCCGCCTGGACGACTGCGCGCGGCCCAAGCGGGCCCTCGTCCGGTTCTTCCTCGACCTGGCCCAGGACATGGAGCGCCGGCGGCTGACGGGGCGCTCGCCGGCCTGGTGGCAGCGCGCGCTCTACCCGCTGGGCTGGCTGCTGGTCTACGGCCCGCTGGGCGACAACCTGGGACTGCGCCGCGTGCGCCGGGCTTACACCGCCGGCGAGGCCATCGGCCCCGAGATCTTCGTCTTCTTCCGCGGCCTCGGCATCAACGTCAAGCAGCTCTACGGGATGACCGAGGCCAGCGTGTTCATCACGATCCAGAAGGACGGCGAGGTGCGGCTGGACACGGTCGGCACGCCGATCCCGGGCGTGGAGCTCCGGATCTCCGAGGAGGGCGAGGTGCTCTACCGCAGCCCCGGGGTCTTCCAGGGCTATTTCAAGAACCCGGAGGCCACGCGGCAGACCCTGGAGGACGGCTGGGTGCACTCCGGGGACGCCGGGGTCATCGACCGCGACGGGCACCTCAAGATCATCGACCGCGCCCGCGACGTGGGCCGGCTGGCCGACGGCACCCTCTTCGCCCCCAAGTACCTCGAGAACAAGCTCAAGTTCTCCCCCTACATCAAGGAGGCCGTCTGCGTCGGGGCCGGCCGGCCGTTCGTGGCCGCCCTGATCAACATCGACCTGGCCGCGGTCGGCAACTGGGCCGAGCGCCGCGGGCTGGCCTACACCTCGTACACCGACCTCAGCCAGAAGCCGGAGGTCTACGAGCTGATCCTCGGCGAGGTGGCCCGCGTCAACCGGAGCCTCGAGGAGGACGAGGCGCTGCGGGGGGCCCAGATCCGGAAGTTCCTCATCCTGCACAAGGAGCTCGACCCCGACGACGAGGAGATCACCCGCACCCGCAAGGTCCGCCGCGGCCACATCGCCCGCAAGTACGCGGCGCTGATCGAGGCCCTCTACTCCCAGCGCGAGCACGTGGCGGTGGAGGCGCAGGTGACCTACGAGGACGGGCGCACCGGCACCGTCCGGGCCGACGTGCGCATCCGGGACGTCGCGGCGGCGGGGGTGGCCGTCCGGTGAGCGAGGGGCGGCCCCTGCTCGAGGTCCAGGGCGTCAGCGTGCGGTTCGGCGCGCTGCTGGCGCTCTCGCGGGTGAGCCTGGAGATCCGCCGGGGGGAGATCCTGGCCATCATCGGCCCCAACGGGGCCGGCAAGACGACGCTCCTCAACGTCATCAGCGGCTTCTACCACCCCTTCGAGGGGCGCCTGCTCTTCGAGGGCCGAGACCGCACCCGCCTGGCGCCGCCCGACGTGGCGGCGCTGGGCATCGCCCGGACCTTTCAGAACGTGGCCCTGTTCAAGGGCATGAGCGTGCTCGACAACATCATGACCGGCCGCCTGCTCAAGATGCGGGGTTCCTTCCTGCTCGACGCCGTCTGGTTCGGGCCCGCCCGGCGGCAGGAGCTCGAGCACCGGGCGTTCGTGGAGAGGATCATCGACTTCCTGGAGATCCAGGCCATCCGCAAGACGCCGGCCGGGCGGCTGCCCTACGGCCTGCAGAAGCGGGTGGAGCTCGGCCGGGCCCTGGCCGCCGAGCCCAAGCTCCTGCTCCTGGACGAGCCCATGGCCGGCATGAACGTCGAGGAGAAGGAGGACATGTGCCGCTTCATCCTCGACGTCAACGAGGAGTTCGGCACCACCATCGCCCTGATCGAGCACGACATGGGCGTGGTGATGGACGTCTCCGACCGGGTGGTGGTCCTGGACTACGGGCGCAAGATTGCCGACGGGCCGCCGGCCGCCGTGCGCACCGACCCGGCCGTGCTTGACGCCTACCTCGGCGTGAGCCACGAGGTGGCCTGACGTGGGTCCGCTGTCGGCGCTGCTGGCCCCCTTCCAGGACATCGTCCAGAACCCGACCTTCTTCGCCGAGGTGCTGATCGGCGGGGTGGCGGCCGGGCTGATGTACTCCCTGGTCGCCCTGGGCTTCGTGCTGATCTTCAAGGCCTCGGGCGTCTTCAACTTCGCCCAGGGCGTGATGGTGCTCTTCGCCGCCCTCACCCTGGTCGGCCTCATGGAGCGCGGGCTGCCGGTGCCGGCGGCGCTCGTCGTCACCGCGCTGGTGATGGTGGCCCTGGCCGTCGGCATCGAGCGGGCGGTGCTGCGCCCGCTCGTCAATCAGGCCCCGATCATCCTGTTCATGGCCACCATCGGCCTCACGTTCTTCCTGGAGGGCTTCGGCGAGCTCCTGTGGGGCTCCAACGTCAAGCGGCTCGACGTGGGGATCCCCGACGAGTCGGTCAAGGTGGCGGGGGTCCTGGTCAACAAGCTGGAGATGACGGCCGCCCTCACCGCCGGGATCCTGGTGGCCGCCCTGGCGGTCTTCTTCCAGAGGACCCGGATCGGGCGGGCGCTGCGGGCGGTGGCCGACGACCACGAGGCGGCCCTGTCCCTCGGCATCCCGCTCAAGACCATCTGGGTCATCGTGTGGGCGGTGGCGGGCCTGGTCGGCATCGTGGCCGGCATCATGTGGGGGGCCAAGAGCGGGGTGCAGTTCAGCCTGTCGCTGATCGCGCTCAAGGCCCTGCCGGTGCTGATCCTGGGCGGGTTCACCTCGGTGCCGGGCGCCATCGTCGGCGGGCTCATCATCGGGGTGGGGGAGAAGACGGCCGAGGTGTACTGGGGGCCGCTGGTCGGCGGCGCCATCGAGAACTGGTTCGCCTACGTGCTGGCCCTGGCCTTCCTCCTCGTCCGCCCGCAGGGTCTCTTCGGGGAGCGAATCATCGAGCGGGTGTGAGCGGTGATCTACCGGGAAGCGGGCTACTTCAAGACCACCTACGCCGCCGACCAGGCGGTGTTCCCCATCCTCCAGGACCGGATCTTCGTCGCTGCGCTCCTGGTCCTGGCCTTCCTGCTGCCGCCGCTCGCCTTCAGCGAGTACTGGCTGCAGGCGGTGCTGATCCCGTTCCTGGTCTACGCCCTGGCCGCGCTGGGCCTGAACATCCTGACCGGCTACGCCGGGCAGCTCTCGCTCGGCACCGGCGGCTTCATGGCCGTCGGGGCCTACAGCGCCTTCAAGATCAGCACGGCCTTCCCCGACCTCAATATCCTCCTCGTGTTCCCGCTGGCCGGGCTGGCGGCGGCCGGCGTCGGGCTGCTGTTCGGGATCCCCAGCCTGCGCATCAAGGGCTTCTACCTGGCCGTGGCCACCCTGGCCGCCCAGTTCTTCCTGATCTGGCTCTTCAACAAGGTCCCGTGGTTCGTCAACTACGCTCCGTCGGGGACGATCTCCGCCCCGCCCCGCACGGTCTTCGGCGTCATGGTGACCGGCCCCGAGGCCACCGCCGCCGCCCGGTACGTGGTCGCGCTGGGCCTGGTCGTCGTCTTCGGCTGGGTGGCCAAGAACCTGGTGCGCGGCCGCGTGGGCCGGGCGTGGATGGCCATCCGCGACCGGGACATCGCGGCCGAGATCATCGGCGTCCGGCCGCTCCGGACCAAGCTGCTGGCCTTCGGCATCTCGTCGTTCTACTGCGGCATGGCCGGGGCCGGGCTGGTCTTCCTCTACCTGGGGTCGGCCGAGACGCTGGCGTTCGACATCAACGTGTCGTTCCTGGTGCTGTTCATGGTCATCATCGGCGGGCTGGGCAGCGTGCTCGGTTCGTTCCTGGGCGCCGGCTTCATCATCCTGATCCCGATCTTCCTGACCAACGTACCCCACTGGCTCGGGCTGCCGATGTCGGTGGCGCTGCAGAAGCAGCTCGAGCTCATGATCTTCGGCGCGCTGATCCTGTTCTTCCTGATCGTAGAGCCCCACGGGCTGGCCCGGCTGTGGCAGATCACCAAGGAGAAGCTGCGACGCTGGCCCTTCCCGTACTGAACGAGAGGAGGAGTCCCATGAGAATGCGAACGTTGCTGATCGGGCTGCTGGCCCTGGCCGTCGGCACCGCGCTGCTGCTGCCGGCCGCCGCCCAGGACCGGACCGTCTTCATCCCGCTGCTCGTCTACCGCACCGGCCCCTACGCGCCCAGCGGGATCCCGCTGGCCAGCGGGTTCGTGGACTACTTCACGCTGGTCAACGAGCGGGGCGGCATCAACGGGATCAAGATCGTGTGGGAGGAATGCGAGACCCAGTACGACACGAAGCAGGGCGTGGAGTGCTACGAGCGGCTCAAGGGCCGCAGCCCGCTGGTGGTCAACCCGTACTCCACCGGCATCACCTACCAGCTCATCCCCAAGGCGCCGGTCGACAAGATCGTGATCCACTCCATGGGCTACGGCATGACCGCCGCCGCCGACGGCCGCTGGTTCCCGTGGGTGTTCAACTTCCCGACCACCTACTGGAGCCAGGCCTCGGCCGTCATCCGCTACATCGGCCAGCAGGAGGGCGGGCTGGACAAGCTCCGGGGCAAGAAGATCGTGCACATCTACCACAACAGCCCCTACGGCCGGGAAGCCAACCCCACCCTGGAGACGCTGGCCCGCCAGCACGGGTACGAGCTGACGCTGCTGGCGGTGGACCACCCGGGCCAGGAGCAGAAGTCGACGTGGCTTCAGGTCCGCCGCATCAACCCCGACTGGGTCTACATCTCCGGCTGGGGCGTCATGAACCAGGTGGCGGTCAAGGAGGCGGCGGCCATCAACTTCCGGATGGAACGCCTGATCGGCAACTGGTGGACGGGCAGCGAGGCCGACGTCATCCCGGCCGGCGAGGCGGCCAAGGGCTACACGTCGACGACCTTCCACGGCGCCGGCACGAGCTACAAGGTGATCCAGGACATCCTCACCACCCTCTACGACAAGGGCAAGGGCTCCTTCGAGCGGAGCCGCGTGGGGGAGGTGCTCTACAACCGCGGCGTGGTCAACGCCATGTACAACGTCGAGGCGCTGCGGACGGCGATGGGGAAGTTCGGCAACAAGCCGCTCACCGGCGAGCAGGCCCGGTGGGGGTTCGAGAACCTGAACCTCACCGAGAAGCGGCTGGAAGAGCTGGGCATGAAGGGGTTCACGCACCCGGTGAAGATCACCTGCGAGGACCACGAGGGCAGCGGCCCGGTGCTGATCCAGCAGTGGGACGGCAAGAAGTGGAACGTCATCTCCAAGGACTGGATCCCGCCCATCCGGGAGGTGGTGCGGCCGGCGCTGGAAGCGGCTGCCGAGCAGGAGGGCAAGAAGCTCGGCTATACCAGGCGCGACTGCGCCAAGGAGTCGTGAGCGCGTGAGCGCCGGCAACGGAGCCCCCGGGCGGCCGCTGCTGGCCGTCAACAACATCGAGGTCATCTACGACCACGTGATCCTCGTGTTGAAGGGGGTCTCGCTCCAGGTTCCCGAGGGGGGCATCGTCGCCCTCCTCGGGGCCAACGGCGCCGGCAAGTCCACCACCCTCAAGGCCATCTCGGGCCTGCTGCGGACCGAGCGGGGCGAGGTCACCAAGGGCTCGATCGAGCTCGGGGGCGAGGCGATCCACCACCGGCCGCCCGACGAGATCGTGCGCCGGGGCGTGGTGCAGGTAATGGAGGGCCGGCGGGTGTTCGAGCACCTGACGGTGGAGGAGAACCTCCTGGCCGGCGCCTACACCCGGCGCGACGGCGAGGCGGCCCGCCGCGACCTCGAGATGGTCTACGCCTACTTCCCCCGCCTCACCCAGCGGCGGACGGTGATGGCCGGCTACATCTCGGGCGGCGAGCAGCAGATGCTGGCCATCGGCCGGGCGCTGATGGCGCGGCCGCGCCTGATGCTGCTCGACGAGCCCTCCATGGGCCTGGCCCCGATGCTGGTGGCCGAGATCTTCGAGATCGTGGGCCGGCTGAACCGGGAGGAGGGGGTGGCGGTCCTGCTGGCCGAGCAGAACGCCACCATGGCCCTCCGGGTCGCCCGGTACGGCTACGTGATGGAGAGCGGGCGCATCGTGCTCGATGGCGACGCCCGGACAATCAGCGAGAACGAGGACATCAAGGAGTTCTACCTGGGCCTGTCCGGCGTGGGGCAGCGCAAGAGCTACCGCGACGTCAAGCACTACCGGCGCCGCAAGCGGTGGCTGTCATGACGGTCGAGCCCGCCGCCCCGGCGCCGGCGCTGCCGGCGGCCGGGAGTCCCGGCGCCGCGATCCAGCTCGACATCCAGTCGGTGTCCAAGGCGTTCGGGGGCGTCCAGGCCGTCACCCGGGTGAGCCTCGGGGTGCCGCGCGGCCGGATCGTCTCGGTGATCGGCCCCAACGGGGCCGGCAAGACGACGCTGCTCAACATGGTCAGCGGCTTCTACCACCCCGACAGCGGCCGCATCGTGCTCGACGGCGAGGACATCAGCCGCGAGCACCCCCACCGCATCGCCGCCCGCGGCGTGGCCCGGACCTTCCAGAACATCGCCCTGTTCAAGGGCATGACCGTCCTCGACAACCTCATGCTCGGCCGCCACGTCCACATGCGGGCCGGCGTGCTGGCCTCGTTCGCCTACTGGGGGCCGGCCCAGCGGGAGGAGGTCGCGCACCGCCGGCGGGTGGAGGACATCATCGACTTCCTCCGGATCCAGGACCTGCGGCGCCGGCCGACCGGCTCGCTCCCCTACGGGCTCCAGAAGCGGGTGGAGCTCGGGCGGGCCCTGGCCCTGGAGCCCAAGGTCCTCCTGCTCGACGAGCCCATGGGCGGCATGAACCAGGAGGAGAAGGAGGACATGGCCCGCTTCATCCTCGACGTCAACGAGGAGTGGGGCACCACCATCATCCTGATCGAGCACGACATGGGCGTGGTCATGGACATCTCCGACCGGGTGGCCGTGCTCGACATGGGCCAGAAGATCGCCGAGGGCGGGCCGGACGAGGTGCGCACGGACCCGGCCGTGATCAAGGCCTACCTGGGGAGTCGCCGTGGCTGAGCCGCAGACGCTGCCCCAGCTCGTGCGGCGCAACGCCGCCCGGTACGGCGACCGGCCGGCCATCCGGGAGAAGGACCGCGGGATCTGGCAGACCTACACCTGGCGCCAGTACCACGACCACGTGCGCGACTTCGCTCTCGGGCTGCTGGCGCTGGGCTTCCGCCGGGGCGAGACGCTCTCGGTCATCGGCGACAACCGGCCCCGGCTCTACTGGGCCCAGGTGGCGGCCCAGGCCCTGGGCGGCATCGCGGTGCCCGTCTACCAGGACTCCATCGCCCGCGAGCTGGCCTACGTCTGGAACCACGCCGAGGTCGCCGTCATCGTGGCCGAGGACCAGGAGCAAGTCGACAAGGTCCTGGCCCTCCGGGAGCAGCTGCCGAGCGTGCGCTGGGTGGTCTACGACGACCCGCGGGGGCTCTCGGCTTACCGCTACCCGTGGCTCAAGTCCTTCGCCGAGGTCGAGGAGGCCGGGCGCAAGCTCGCCCGGGAGGAGCCGGAGCGGTTCGAGACCGAGGTCGCCCGGGGCCGGGCCGAGGACGTGGCGATGATCTGCTACACCTCCGGCACCACCGGCCACCCCAAGGGCGCCATGCTCACCCACCGGAACGCCATCGAGACGGTGCGCGCGTTCCTGCAGGCCGAGCCCATCCGCCCCGAGGACGAGTATCTGGCCTACCTGCCCATGGCCTGGGTGGGCGACGCCTTCTACACGCTGGTGGTGAGCCTGATGGTGGGCTCGGTGGTGAACTGCCCGGAGAGCCCGGAGACCGTGCAGCGCGACCTGCGCGAGCTGGGCCCGACCATCCTGCTGGCGCCCCCGCGCATCTGGGAGAACCTGCTGACCGCCGTCCAGGTGCGGGCCGCCGACGCCACGCTGCTCAAGCGCTGGCTGTTCGAGCGCTTCCGCCGGGTGGCCGAGCGGGTGGAGATCCTCCGCTCCGAGGGCCGGCCGGTGCCGCTCGGCCTCCGGCTGGCCCACGCGCTGGGTGAGTTCCTCGTCTACGCGCCGGTGCGCGACCAGCTGGGGCTGCGCCGCACGCGGGTGGCGCTGACCGGCGGAGCACCGCTCGGGCCCGACACCTTCCGGTTCTTCCGGGCCTTCGGCGTGAACCTGAAGCAGGTCTACGGCTCGACCGAGACGATGGGCCTCGTCTCGCTCCAGCCCGACGGCGAGGCCAACCCGACCACCGCCGGCCGGCCCTGCCCGGGGATCGAGGTGCGCGTCGACGAGCGGGGCGAGGTGCTGGTCCGCTCGGCCGGCGTCTTCCGGGGCTACTACAAGGCCGAGGAGGCCACCCGCGAGGTCCTGGACGCCGAGGGCTGGTTCCACACCGGCGACGCCGGCTTCATCGACCCCCGCGGCCACCTGGTGATCATCGACCGGGCCAAGGACGTCGGCCAGCTGGCCGACGGGACCCCGTTCGCCCCGCAGTTCATCGAGAACAAGCTGAAGTTCAGCCCCTACATCCGGGAGGCGGTGGCCTTCGGCCACCGCCAGCCGTTCGTGGCGGCCATGGTGGCCATCGACCTCGCCACCGTCGGCAACTGGGCCGAGCGCCGGGGCCTGCCCTACACCTCCTACATGGACCTGGCGCTCAAGCCCGAGGTGCGGGCGCTCATCCGCGGCGAGATCGAGAAGATCAACGCCACCCTGCCCGAGGCGCAGCGCATCCGCCGGTTCCTGCTGCTGACCAAGGACCTGGACGCTGACGACGCCGAGATGACCCGGACGCGCAAGCTCCGCCGGCGCTTCATCGCCGAGAAGTACGCGCCGGTGGTCGAGGCGTTCTACAACGGCGGCCGGGAGATCACGCTGGCGGCCACCGTCACCTACGAGGACGGCCGGCAGGGGACGGTCCAGTCCCGGGTCCGGATCGAGGACGTCGACGGCGCCGGGGCGCCGACGGCGGTGGCGGCCGGCGCCGGCGTGACCGACCGCCATGGTTGACTGGCAGTTCCTCGGGCTGCTGCTTTCCAACGGGGTCCTGATCGGGCTCATGTACTCCCTGATCGCGCTGGGGTTCGTGCTGGTCTACAAGGCCACCGACGCCATCAACTTCGCCCAGGGCGAGTTCGTGATGATCGCCGGCTTCGTGGTGGTGGCCGCGCTGCAGCTCTACGGCGCGCCGCTCCTGCCCTCCATCCTGATCGGGCTCGGCGTCATGATCCTGTTCGGCTTCGGGCTGGAGCGGGCCGTGCTGCGGCCGCTCATCGGCCGGCCGATCATCGCCGTGGTCATGGCCACCATCGGCCTGGCCGCCGTGCTGCGGGGCCTGGGGCCGCTCCTGTGGGGGGCGGAGACGAAGTCGCTGCCGCTGCCGATCCCCGACGAGCCGTTCGTGCTGGGCCCGCTCTTCATCCCGCCCATCCAGCTGCTGGGGGCGGTGGTGAGCCTGCTCTTCCTGGCCGTGTTCGGCTGGTTCTTCCTGAAATCCCGCCGGGGCATCGCCATGCGGGCGGTAGCCGACAGCCAGCAGGTCGCCATGGCCATGGGGATCAACGTCGAGCGCTACTTCGCCCTGGCCTGGGCCATGACGGGAATCGTCTCGGCGCTGGGCGGCGTGATCTGGGGCAACCTGCTGGGCGTCGACGTGCACCTGGCCCTGGTCGGCTTCAAGGTCTTCCCGGTGGTGATCCTGGGCGGACTCGACTCCATCCCCGGGGCCATCGTGGGCGGGCTGATCGTCGGCGTGGTCGAGAACGTGGCCGCCGGCTACATCGACCCCTACGTGGGCGGCGGCACCAAGGACTTCGCCCCCTACGTCCTGATGATCCTGGCGCTGATGCTGCGGCCCTACGGCATCTTCGGCAAGCGCATCATCGAGCGCGTATGACGAGAACACCATGATCCACCGGGAGTGCGGCGTCCTCAAGACGACGTACGAGGCCGACATGGCCCTCTACCCGCTGCCCATCGCGCGGTGGGCGGTGGCCGGCCTCGCGATCTTCTTCTTCCTGGTCCTGCCGCTGAGCGTCCACGAGTACTACCTGTCCATCGTGAACCTCTGCTCGATCGCCGTCATCGGCGCCCTCGGCCTCAACATCCTGGTGGGCTCCACCGGCCAGATCTCGATCGGGCACGGCGCGTTCATGTCGGTCGGCGCCTACACGGCCGCCAACCTGGCCGTGCGGCTGGGCTGGCCGTGGCCGGTCAACCTGCTGGCCGGCGGGCTGATGGCGGCGCTGGTGGGCGCCGTCGTCGGCTTCCCGTCGCTGCGCATCAAGGGGCTCTACCTGGCCATCGCCACCCTGGCCGGGCAGCTCATCATCGAGTGGACGATCAACCACGTGACCTTCATCTCGGGCGGCGTGCAGGCCTCCATCGAGGTGCCGCGCCCCGAGTTCCTCGGCTACACGATCGCCTCCCAGCGCGACATGTACTTCTTCCTGCTGGCCTTCGTGGCCCTGGCCGTCCTGGGCACGCTCAACCTGCTGCGCAGCCGGATCGGCCGGGCCTTCGTCGCCATCCGCGACCACGACATCGCCGCCGAGCTGATCGGCATCGACATCTTCCGCTACAAGGTGCTGGCCTTCGCCATCTCGTCGTTCTACGCCGGCGTGGCCGGGGTGCTCTACACCTACTACCTGGGCATCGCCAACTACGAGCAGTTCCAGATCACGGTGTCCATCGAGTACCTGGCCATGATCATCATCGGGGGGCTGGGCTCGGTGCTGGGCTCGATCTTCGGGGCCGTGTTCGTCACCCTGCTGCCCATCGTCATCCGCTACGCCATGGAAGCCTTCGGTGCCGCCTTCTTCTCGCCCCAGACCGTGCTCAACACCATCCCCAACCTGCGGCTCATCCTGTTCGGGGCGCTGATCATCTTCTTCCTCGTCGTCGAGCCGGAGGGCCTCAACCGGCTCTGGCGCAACATCCGGAACTACTTCCGGGTGTGGCCGTTCTCGTACTGACCAAGGGGAGGACACCATGAGCAGACGATCCGTCCTGACCTCGCTCGCGCTGCTGCTGGCGCTGGCCCTGGCCGGCGCCCCGCCGGCCCAGGCCGGCCACGAGATCGTCATCGGGCTGCAGTGTGATCGGACCGGCGCCACCCAGACGGTCGGCGTCAACCTGTGTCCCGGCTACCACGACTACATCCGCCTGGTGAACAGCAAGGGGGGCGTCAACGGCCACAAGATCAAGGCCCTGGAGATCGACCACGAGTACAAGGTGCCGCCGGCGGTCGAGGCCTACGAGCGCCACAAGAAGGAGGGCGCGGTCCTGATCGGGGTCTACGGCACGCCGCAGGTCTACGCGCTGACCCAGAAGCTCACCGAGGACCGCATCCCCGGCACCTCGCCCGGCTTCGGCCGCGCCGACGCCACCGACGGCACGCGGTATCCGTACATCTTCCCCATCGCCGCCACGTACTGGTCGCAGGCGGCGGCGGCGGTGGACTTCGCCAAGAAGCAGCTGGGCGGGCTCAAGGGCAAGAAGATCGCCTACCTCTTCTTCGACAACCCGGCCGGTCGGGAGCCGATCCCCATCCTGGAGGACCTGGCCGAGCGCGAGGGGTTCCAGCTCAAGACCTTCGCCGTGCCGCCGCCCGGCGTGGAGATGGGCGCCCAGGCCCTGGACATCGCCCAGCGCTTCCGGGCCGACTTCGTCATCACCCACCTCTTCGGGCGCTCGCCCTCGGTCTCCATCAAGGAGCTCAAGCGCGTGGGCTACCCGCTGCGCAAGGTGGTGGCGATGGTGTGGGGCGCCTCGGAGGCCGACGTCGAGGCTGCCGGTGGGTTCGGCGCCGCCGAGGGCTACTACGCCATGCAGTTCGCCGGCGTGGGCACCGATTACCCGGTGCTCCAGGAGATCCGCGAGATGTACAAGAAGGAAGGCAAGGAGCCGCCCAAGGAGATGGCCTCCACGGTCTTCTACAACCGGGGCGTGCTCATCGCCGCCATCCACGTGGAGGCCATCCGCAACGCCCTCAAGGCCAAGCCCGACGGCCGGATCACCGGCGAGGACGTCAAGAAGGGCTTCGAGCAGATCCGCGGCTTCACCCTCGGCGGGCTGGTGCCGCCGCTCGAGATCACACCCGAGAACCACGAGGGCGGCGGCTGGGTGCAGATCTGGCAGGTCAAGGGCGGCAAGTTCGTGAAGGCCACCGACTGGTTCAAGGCCTACCAGGACGTGGTGGCCCGGCACGTGCGGGAGGCGGCCAAGAAGTAGCGCATGCTGGCGCTCAACAACATCGAGGTCATCTACGACGGGGTGATCCTCGTCCTCAAGGGCGTGTCGCTGACCGTCCGCGAGGGCGGGATCACCACCCTCCTCGGCGCCAACGGGGCCGGCAAGTCGACGACGCTCAAGGCCATCTCCGGCCTGCTGCGGGCCGAGCGGGGCGAGGTCACCAAGGGCTCCATCGAGCTCGACGGCCAGCGTCTCGACCGGCTGCCGCCGCACGAGGTGGTGGCCCGCGGGGTGGTGCAGGTGTTCGAGGGCCGGCGCGTCTTCGAGCACCTGACCACCGAGGAGAACCTGATCGCCGGCGCCCACGTGGTCTCGGACGGGCGCGAGGTCCGGGAGGGAATCGAACGCGTCTACGCCTACTTCCCGCGGCTGCGGGAGCGGCGGTCCGTGCAGGCCGGGTACCTCTCGGGCGGCGAGCAGCAGATGCTGGTCATCGGCCGGGCGCTGATGGCCCGGCCCCGGGTGATGCTGCTCGACGAGCCCTCGCTGGGCCTGGCGCCCATGCTGGTGGAGGAGATCTTCGAGATCGTGCAGCGCCTGAACCGCGAGCAGCGGCTGACCGTGCTGCTGGTCGAGCAGAACGCGGCGCTGGCGCTGGCCATCGCCGAGCACGGCTACGTGATGGAGAACGGGCGCATCGTGCTGGAGGGGCCGGCCGCGGCGCTGCGCGAGAACGCCGATATCAAGGAGTTCTACCTGGGGCTGACCGAGGTCGGCGCCCGCAAGTCCTACCGGGACGTCAAGCACTACAAGCGCCGCAAGCGCTGGCTATCGTGAGGAGGCGGACATGAAGGGGCATCGGGTGAAGGGGCTGGGGCTGGCCGCGCTCCTGCTGGGGGCGACGGCGTGCGCGACGATGGAGGCGACGAAGCCGGCGGCGCCCACGCTCTACAAGCGGCTGGGCGGGCGCGAGGGCATCGCGCTGATCGTGGACGACTTCGTGGCCAACGCCGCCGCCGACCCGCGCATCAAGGACCGCTTTGCGGGCCTGAAGCCGCCGGAGGTCTTCCGCCTGAAGTCGAACCTGGCCGACCTGGTCTGCGACGCCAGCGGCGGCCCCTGCTCCTACCTCGGCAAGGACATGAAGACCGCCCACAAGGGCATGAACATCACCGAGGCCGAGTGGAACGCGACCGTGGAGGCGCTGGTCAAGGCGCTCGACAAGCACAAGGTCGGCGAGCGCGAGCGCCAGGAGCTGCTGGGGCTGCTCGGGCCCATGAAGGCCGACATCGTCGGCCAGTAGGCCCGGAGGAGGGAGCGGGCGTGGCGACGGGCGTGGACCGCCGGCGAGGGTACTGGAACCGCGAGAAGGAGACGATGACGCCGGCGGCGCGGGAGCGCTACCAGGCTCGCTGGCTGGGCCGCCTGCTGGAGCACGCCTGGGAGCGCGCGCCCGGCGTGCGGCGGCGGCTGGAGCAGGCCGGGCTCAGGCCGCGCGACCTGCGCGGCCCCGACGACCTGGCCCGGCTGCCGGTGCTCAAGAAGAGCGCCCTGCCCGACCTGCAGAAGGCCGACCCCCCGTTCGGGGGCTTCTGCACCGTCCCCATGCGCGAGCTGCGCCGCATCTTCGTCTCGCCGGGACCGATCTTCGAGCCGATGGGGCCCGAGATCAGCGCCTGGCACGCCGAGACGGCCCTCTACGCCGGCGGCTTCCGTCCCGGGGACGTCGTGCTCGACACCTTCCTCTACCACCTGGTGCCGGCCGCCCACGAGCTGGACGAGGCGCTCAACCTGATCGGCTGCACGGTGGTGCCGACCGGCGTCGGCAACACCGACACCCAGGTGGCGGTGGCCCGGGCGGTCGGCGCCACCGGCTATGTCGGCACTCCGTCGTTCCTGATGACGATCCTCGAGCGCGCGCGCGAGCTGGGCGTGGGGCGGGTCGGCTTCGAGGTGGCCCAGGTCGGGGCCGAGCCGCTGCCGGAGAGCCTGCGGACCCGGTTCGAGGAGGAGTGGGGCATCATGACCCGCCAGGGGTTCGGCACCGCCGACCTCGGACTCATCGCCTACGAGTGCCCGGAGAAGTCGGGCATGCACCTGCTCGAGGACGCGATCGTCCAGGTGTGCGACCCCCAGACCGGCGAGCCGCTCCCGCACGGTCGCATCGGCGAGCTGGTCGCCACGGTGAACAACGCCACCTACCCGATGATCCGCTTCGGCACCGGCGACCTCACGATCATCGACGACGCGCGCTGCCCGTGCGGGCGCACCTCGGCCCGGATGCTCGGCTGGCGCGGCCGCGCCGACGAGGTGACGAAGGTGCGCGGCATGTTCATCCACCCGCGGCAGGCCGACGAGGTCGTGGCGCGGGTGCCGGACGTGGCGCGCTGGCAGGTCGTGGTGGGACGCGAAGGGCACCAGGACACGCTCACCCTGCGCGTCGAGCTCAAGCCGGACGCCGACGCCGGCCGCGTGCGCTCGGCGCTGGAAGCCGCCGTCCGCGACGTGATGAAGCTGCGCGGCACCGTGGAGGTGGTGCCGCCCGGCTCGATCCCGGAGGGCGCCCGGAAGGTCGCCGACGAGCGTCGCTGGGACTGAGCTCCGCGGCCCGAGCCCGCCCCGAGGTCGAGCGCCGGCGTCCGGGCGGGCGCGACCTCCGGAGCCTCCGCAAGAGATTTCACTGGCATCTCGTCTGCATCTCTACAACGGCGCGAGGCCCGAGGAGGGGGAGCCGGCGGCAGCCGGAATTCACGCCTCCGCCCGGGCCGCGCCGTGCCGGGTGGGCGCCGGATGGCACCCCGGGCGCGTTTGATCCCGCGATGCGACAGCGCGAGAACGACCAGATCGCCGTACGTCCGGCGGGAGCCCGGGGGCCGGCTCCCGCCGGGCACTTCTCCCCGGCCCCGCGGCAGCGGCCCACCGCTCGTGGAAAGTTTTTGTACACCGGCGCGGAAAAGTTCTGGATCCGCGGCGTCACGTACGGAACATTCCGTCCACGGACCGACGGTGACGACTATCCCGCCCAGTCGGTGCTGGAGGCCGACTTCGCGGCCATGGCCGCCTGCGGCCTCAACGCGGTGCGGACGTACACCGTCCCGCCGCGCCGGCTCCTCGACGCCGCCCTGGCGCACGGGCTGCGGGTGTTCGTGGGGCTGCCGTGGGAGCAGCACGTGACGTTCCTGGACGAGCGGTGGCGGGCCCGGGACATCGTCGCCCGGGTGGCGGCCGGGGTGCGGGCCTGCGCCGGCCATCCGGCCGTGCTCGCCTACGCGGTCGGCAACGAGATTCCGGCGCCCATCGTGCGCTGGTACGGAGCCCGGCGGATCGAGCGGTTCCTGTCCGAGCTGTGGGAGGCGGCCAAGGTCCAGGATCCGGACGCGCTCGTGACGTACGTGAACTACCCGACCACCGAGTACCTGGAGCTGCCGTTCCTGGACTTCGTGTGCTTCAACGTCTACCTGGAGCGTCCGGAGCCGTACCGCGCCTACCTGGCGCGGCTGCACAACCTGGCCGGCGATCGGCCGCTGGTGATGACCGAGATCGGCCTGGACAGCCGCTCCCACGGACTGGCCGCCCAGGCGCAGACGCTGGAGTGGCAGCTGCGGGCGACGTTCGCCGCCGGCTGCGCCGGCGCCTTCGTGTTCGCGTGGACTGACGAGTGGCACCGCGGTGGGCTGCCCATCGAGGACTGGGACTTCGGTCTCACGGACCGCCGCCGGCGTCCCAAGCCGGCCCTGCACGCGGTGCGGCGGGTGCTGGACGAGGTGCCGTTCCCCAGGGATCCGCGCTGGCCCCGAGCGTCCGTGGTCGTGTGCTCCTACAACGGCGCGCGGACCATCGCCCGGTGTCTGGAGAGCCTGCGGGCGCTGGAGTACCCGGACGTCGAGATCATCGTCGTCGACGACGGCTCCACCGACGCCACCGCCGACGTCGCGCGCCGCTTCGGCGTGCGGCTGATCAGCACGCCCAACCGCGGCCTGTCCAGCGCGCGCAACACCGGCCTGGCCGCCGCCACCGGCCCGGTGGTGGCCTACATCGACGACGACGCCTACGCCGACCCGCACTGGCTGGCCTACGCCGTGTCGGCCCTGCTCGCCGGCGGCCATGCCGCCGTCGGCGGACCGAACGTGCCGCCGCCGGACGACGGAGCGGTCGCCGAGGCGGTGGCCCGCGCCCCCGGCGGACCGATCCACGTGCTGATCAGCGACACCGTGGCCGAGCACATCCCCGGCTGCAACATGGTCTTCCGCGCGGAGGCCCTGCGGGCGATCGGAGGCTTCGATCCCCGGTTCCGCAGCGCCGGCGACGACGTGGACGTCTGCTGGCGCCTGCAGGCGCGGGGCGAGACGATCGGGTTCCACCCTGCGGCGATGGTCTGGCACCACCGGCGCAACTCGGTGCGCGCGTACTGGCGCCAGCAGGTCGGGTACGGGCGGGCCGAGGCGTTGCTCGAGCGGAAGTGGCCCGACAAGTACAACGGCGTCGGCCACGCCACCTGGGCGGGCCGGATCTACGGCCCCGCCGCCGTGCTGGTCGGGCGCGGTCGGCGCATCTACCACGGCACCTGGGGCTCGGCGCCGTTCCAGTCCGTGTATCAGCCGGCCGCGGGGTGGCTCGCCGCGCTGGCCAGCCTGCCGGAGTGGCCGCTGCTGGTCGGCGCGCTGCTGGCCCTCGGCCTGCTCGGCCTGTCGTGGCCGCCGCTGCTCGGGGCCCTGCCGCTGGCCGGAGCGGCGGCCGCGTTGCCGGTAACCTACGCCG
>DATLZL010000412.1:0-3590 GCA_035574035.1 Binatia bacterium
GCCCGCGCGCCGCCGCCAGCGTGGCGAGACACTCGGCCAGGCCCACGCGCGGCCATGGCTTGCCGTTCGGTAACGGGTCGCCCTCGCCCGCGGCGTTGAGCCGGCGCAGCTCGAGCGGGTCCATCCCGAGCCGCCGCGCGAGCTCGTCCATCTGGGACTCGATGGCGAAGGCGGCCTGCACGGCCCCGGGTGCCCGGTAGGCCCCGGAGCCGGGCTTGTGGGTGAGGACCTCCCAGCCGCGGATGTCGAGGTGCGGCACGCGATACCAGCCGCCGAGCAGGAGGCAGGCGATCGACAGCGGCGCGCCGGGGAACGCCCCGGCGTCGAAGATGACCCGCGCCTGCAGGGCCGTGAGGCGACCGTCGCGCCGGGCCCCGGTCGTGATCTCGACGATCGCCGCCGGCGCCGGCGTCGTGGCCAGGAACTCCTCCGCCCGCGACAGCGTCACCGCCACCGGCCGGCCCAGGCGCAGCGCCAGCGCGGCGACCAGCGGCTCGAGCAGCACGTACTTGCCGCCGAAGCCGCCGCCGAGCGGCATCGCCACCACGCGCACCCGGTGTTCGGGCAATCCGAGGGCCCTGGCCACCTGGCTGCGGGCGAAGAACATGGCCTGGGTGCCCGTCCACACCGTCACGCCGCCCGGCTCCTCGACGGCGGCCAGCGCCGACTGGGGCTCCAGGTAACCCTGGTGGACCACGGCGGTCGTGTACCGGCCCTCGACGACCACTTCGGACTCGGCCAGCCCGCGCTCGACGTCGCCTCGGCGGTAGTGGACGGTGCTGGCCACGTTGGGACCCGCCGCCTCGCGCTGGGCTTCCGTCCCCTCGTCGGCGCCGTGCAGAGCGAGCTCGCCCTCCTCCTCGCCTCCCGATCCGGGCTCGGCCACGCGCGGCGCGTCGGGCCGCATCGCCGCCACCGGGTCCACGACGGCCGGCAGCGGCTCGTACTCCACGTGCACCCGCGCGGCGCCGTCCTCGGCGGCGGCGGGCGAGACGGCGACCACCACGGCCACCGGGTGGCCGTTGAAGAGGGCCCGATCGCGGGCCAGCGGCATGAGGTTGCGGTCCGAGGCCCCCGGCCGGGCGAACGGCAGGTCCCGGGCGGTGAAGACCCCGACGACCCCGGCCATCCCCCGGGCGGCGCCGGCGTCCACGCCGACGATCCGGGCGTGGGCGTGCGGGCTGAGCACCAGGCGCGCGTGCAGCAGCCCCGGCCGCTGCAGGTCGCCGGCATAGCGGGTGAAACCGGTCACCTTTTCCGGTCCGTCGAGCCGCGGCAGTGCGCGGCCGACGGCGTGCGCGCCGTTCGTCGCCATCGCGTCGACTCCCTTTCCACTCTAGACCCGCCGTCGAGAGCACCGACGCGGCGAGGCCGAGAGGGCCCCGTCGGCTCGCCGCCGAGGCTACAATCGAGCCCCGTGCGCCCGCCGCTCATCCTCCTGCTGTGTCTCGGCGTCTTCGCCAGCACCTTCTCCATCGGCGCCTTCCCGGCCCTGCTGCCCGAGCTCGGCAGCGGCGCCGGGCTGGCCGACTGGCAGCTCGGCCTGGTGGCCGGCGCGTTCGGGCTCGCCCGCATGACCGCCGATCTCCCGGTGGGCTTGCTGGTCAACCGCCGCTTGAGGGAACTGCTGGCGGCGGCGCCGTTCGTCCTCGCGGCTGGCCTCCTGCTCCTGGCAAGCGGCGGCCCGTTTCCCGTGCTGGTGCTCGGGCGCGCCGTGATGGGAGTCGCCCACGCGCTGGCCATGGTGGCGGGCCTGACGGCCCTGCTCCGGTACCAAGCCGCCGGCGGGCTGGCGGCGGCGCTGTCGGCCTACGAGCTCTCGGCCATGCTCGGCATGCTGGGCGGCACCGTGGCCGTCGGGCTGCTGCCCGCCACGCTGCCCTGGAACCTGGCCCTGCTGGCCACCGCTGCGCCGCTCCTGGTGGCGGTGGCCGTCCTGCCGCTCGTCCTGCGATCGCTGCCGGCCCGCGAGCCGACCGGCGGCGCACCGCCCGCCCGCGGGGCAGGTGCGGCGGGCGCGGCGCCGATCACGAGCGGCGTAGTGCTGGCATTCGCGACCGGAACCACCGTCGCGATGACGTACTCGCTGCTCGAGCAGTTCGCGATCCCGCTGCGCGGCAGCCGTGAGTTCGGGCTCGACCGGCACGGCGTGGCCGGCCTGCTGATGACCGCCCAGCTCGCCGACATCGTGTGCCTGCTGCCCTTCGGGTTCCTCTCCGATCGCCGGGGCATCGCCCCCGTCCTGGGCCCGATCCTGCTGGTCTTCGCCGCCGGGACCGCCATGGTCGCATTCGGCGGCTTCCCCCTGCTCGTCGCCGGTTGCGTGCTCTTCGGTGTCGGCATGGCCGGCTGGACCTTGCCGCTCGGGCTGCTCCGCGCCGACACGCCGGCCGGGTGGATCGGCTGGCGCACCGCCCTCTACCGGGTGGGCGTCGACGGCGGGATCTTCCTGGGTCCGTTCTTGGGCGGACTGCTGGCCGCCTCGGCCCCGCGCCTGCTGCCCGGCATCTGCGCGGCGATCCTGGCGCTGCTCGGTGCGCTGCTGCTTCGCCGCCGCCCGACGCCGGCGGCGCGCCCGGTCAGCGTCCCTGCCAGTTCGGCTTCCGCTTCTCCAGGAAGGCCCGGACGCCCTCTTTGAAGTCCTCGCTGAGGTAACAGGACAGCAGGATGTCCTCGGCGTCCCGGAGCGAGGCGGGCGCCGTCACGCGCCGGGTCGCCTCCTTGACCGCGGCCAGCGTCAGGGGCGCCAGCTCCGTCAGCCGCCGCGCCAGCTCGCGGACGTGCGCCTCGAGCTCCCCGGGCCGGTAGACCTCGTCCACCAGGCCGATGGACCGGGCCTCCTCGGCGTCGAGCAGGCGGGCGGTCAGCAGCAGGTTGCGCGCCCGGACGGGCCCGATCGTGGTGGCCAGGAGCGTGAACGCCAGCGGGGCCGTGCAGTTGCCCAGCGTGCGGGCCACCGGCGCGCCGAAACGCGCGTGGTCGGCGGCCAGGCGGAGGTCGCAGGCCAGGGCCATGAAGAGGCCGCCACCCACCGCGTCGCCCTGCACCATCGCCACCGTCGGCTTGCGCATCGCGTTGAGCCGGGCCAGGACGCGCGTGATGCGACCCTCGTAGGCGAGCACGTCCTCGCGGGTCCTGAACTCGAGGAACTGCCGGATGTCGGTCCCGCTCACGAAGGCCTTGTCCCCGGCGCCACGGAGGACGAGCACCCGGACGGCCGGATCGGCGTCCAGGCGCTCGCACAGGTCGTGCAATCCCTCGTACATCTCGAAGGTCATCGCGTTGCGCGCCTCCGGCCGGTTGAAGGTCAGCCAGGCGATGGGACCCTCGACGTCCAGGCGCAGGTGCTGGCGGGGGTCGTCGCTCATGCCACGCTCCTTGTGTCGGCGCTCGACGGGAGCAGAATAGCAGCGATCGCCGTGGACGCTCACGCTCGCGACGCCCGCCGCGCCGACCTGGTCCGCATCCGTGAGGCCCTGCTGGAGGCCGCCGCCGTCCTGCGCCGGTTCCGGCCCGAGACGGTGGCGGTGCGTTACAAGACCGCCACCAGCCCGGTAACCGAGGCGGACGACGCGGCCGACGCCGTGCTG
>DATLZL010000413.1:0-2489 GCA_035574035.1 Binatia bacterium
CGACGACGGGCCCGACGCCGGCTGGACGCCGCGGGTGCTGGACCTCCTGGCCCGCCACGACGTGCGCGCCACGTTCTTCCTGATCGGCGCCCGCGCAGCCCGGGCGCCGGCCGTCGTCCGGGCCATCGCCGGCGGCGGCCACGAAGTCGGCAATCACTCGTGGTCGCACCGGAGCCTCTGGCTGTGCGGTCCGCGCCGGACCGCCGAGGAAGTGCGCGCCTGTCACGACCTCCTCGCCGAGCTCACCGGCCGCCCGCCGCGCCACTTCCGCCCGCCGTGGGGCATGGTCAACGCCGCGCTCTGGCCCGTGCTCCGGCGGGTGGGCGAGCGGTGCGTGCTCTGGTCCGTCCAGCCCGAGGGGCTGCGGGCGCGCCCGGCCGCCGAGCAGAGCGCCCGGGTGCTCCGGCGCGCGCATCCCGGGGCAATCGTGGACCTGCACGACGCCGAGGGCGTGGCGGGTGCTCCGGGGCGACTCGTCGCGGCCTTGCCCGCCATCCTGGACGGACTGCGCGGGGCCGGCTACCGGTTCGCGACCGTGTCCGAGCTCCTCGGCTCGCCGGCCTCCTGAGCCGACCCCGGCGCGGGATCCCGCCGGCCGCCGGGGCCGTCGGAGGCGGCCGGCTGCGCCCGGCGACGGCCCAGGAAGCGCAGGAACTCCCGCCCCTCGCCCAGACGCCGCCGCAGGACGGCCGGGTCACGCACCATCTCGGCCCCCAGGGCGAACAGCTTCCGCGGCCGGAAATAGAAGCGGCGGTAGAAGGCCTGCACGGAGTCGAAGATCTCGGTGCGCGGCAGGTGCGGGTAGCCGAGCACCGCCGCCTGGGCGCCGGTGCCGTCGACCAGGCGCTCGTCCTCCAGCCAGGCGTTGGCCACCGCCTCGCGGTAAAGCTCCGTCCCCGGGTAGGGGGCGGCCAGCGAGACCTGGATCGTGTCGGGCTCGATCTCGAGCGCGAAGCGGATCGTCTGCTCGATCGTCTCCCGCGTCTCGCCCGGCAGGCCCAGGATGAACGTCCCGTGGATCTTGATGCCGAGCGCCCGGGCGTCGCGGGTGAAGCGCCGGGCGACGTCCAAACGGATGCCCTTGCGCACGCGGTTGAGGATCGCCTGGCTGCCCGACTCGTAGCCGACCAGGAGCAGGCGCAGCCCGTTGTCCCGGAGCACCCCGAGCGTGGCCGCCGGCACGTTGGGCTTGGCGTTGCACGACCAGGTCACGCCGAGTCGGCCCAGGCCCCGGGCGATCGCCTCCGCCCGCGGCGCGTCGTCGGTGAAGGTGTCGTCGTCGAAGAAGACCTCCTTCATCCGCGGGAAGTATCGTTGGGCCTGGGCGATCTCGCCCACCACGTGCTCGAGGCTGCGCGTGCGGTAGCGGTGACCGCCGACGGTCTGCGGCCACAGGCAGAAGGTGCAGCGCGACCGGCAGCCGCGCCCGGTGTAGAGCGAGATGTAGGGGTGGAGCAGGTAGCCGATGAAGTAGCGCTCGATGTCCAGGTCGCGGTGATAGACGTCCACCACCCAGGGCAGCGCGTCCATGTTCTCGAGCGGGGGCCGCTCCGGCGTGCGGGCCAGGTGGCCGTTGACGCGATAGCTGAGCCCGGCCACCGAGGCGAGCGGCCGTCCCTCGGCCACCTCCCGGATCGTGAAGTCGAACTCCGCCCCGGTCACGAAGTCGATCGCCGGCGAGGCGGCCAGCGCCTGCTCGCGGAGCACCGCCACGTGGGCGCCGCAGAAGCCGACGAGCAGCCGCGGGTTCACCGCCTTGAGGGCCTCGGCCACCCGGACGTCGTGGGCGAACGACGGTGTGCTCGTGTGGAGCACCGCCAGCTCGTAGTCGGCGGCCAGCGGCGCCACCTCCTCCAGCGTCAGGCCGGCCGGCGGCGCGTCGACCAGGCGGCTGCCCGGCACCAGGGCGGCCGGCTGGGCCAGCCACGTCGGGTACCAGAACGAGCGCACCTCGCGTCGCGCCTGGTAGCGGGCGCCGGCGCCGCCGTCGAACCCACGGAACGAGGGCGGATGCAGGAACAGCGTCTTCAGGAACCGGCCCATGGGCCTCCTCCCCCGAGCTCCACCATCAACGGTTGACGTAGAGCCGCCGCCCGCCCGCCTCCCGGACCAGCCGGGCGCCGGGCCAGGTGCGCACGAGGCTCCGCTCGGCGGCGCGCACGGTGACGAGCCACACGCGGCGCTCCCCCGTCCACGCCGCCCGTGCGCGCTCCTCGGTCCAGACGGTCGCCTCGGCCCCGGGCAGTGTGGCGCCGAAGGCGAGCACGCTGCGCCGGCCGTCCACGATCACCGGCCGCCGGCCGGCGTACCACTCGAGCGCCCCCGAGTTCTCGAGCGGTCCCTCGTGAATCAGGAGGTCGTCGGGGCCGGCCTGCGCGGCGACGTCGGCCGCCACTGTCCGCACCGTTCGGTGCTCGGCGACGGCGGCGAGGGCAGCCCCGGTCAGCGGCAGGAACGCCAGTGCGCTGGCGACGACGGCGAGGCCGGCC
>DATLZL010000414.1:0-3791 GCA_035574035.1 Binatia bacterium
GATCGAGGTCAAGAACGGCGGCGTCCTGGCCGGCACCGTGCGGTTCGTCGGCCCGCCGCCGCGGCTCGAGCCCATCGCCGTCAACAAGAACCGGGACGTCTGCGGCGAGCGGGTGCCGTCGGAAGCCCTGGTGGTCGGCCCCGGCGGCGGGGTGAAGGGCGCCGTGGTGATGCTGGAGGGCGTGCGCCGGGGCAAGAAGCCGGGGGGCGAGGTGGTGCTCGACAACGCCCGGTGCCTGTTCGTGCCGCACGTGGCGGCCACGATGGTCGGCGGGCGGGTGCGGGTGAGGAATTCCGACCCCATCCTGCACAACACCCACGGCTTTCTCGGCAAGCCGACCGTCTTCAACCTGGCCCTGCCCAACCAGGGACAGGTGATCGACATCAGCCGTCGCCTCACGCGGCCCGGCATCGTGCGGGTGCTCTGCGACGCGCACCCGCACATGTCCGCCTGGCTGGTCCTCCACGACAGCCCGTACGTCGCGGTGAGCGACGAGCGCGGCGCGTACCGGATCGACGCCATCCCGCCCGGGTCGTATCGGGTCAGCTTCTGGCACGAGGGCTGGCGGGCCCGCGGGGTGGACAAGGACGGCCGTCCGGTCTACGACGACCCACGGACCGAGACCCGCGAGGTGACGGTGACCCCGGGGGGCACCGTCACGCTCGACTTCGAACTCAGGTAGGCTGGAGCGCCGGCCCGCCGCCTGACCGGCGCGGGCGCGAAGGAGGGGGCATGTACAGGCACATCTACGTTCCGGTGGACAACTCCGACTACTCGAACCGGGCCATCGACCTGGCCGTCGAGCTCGGGCGCGCGTTCGGGGCCCGGCTGACGGGCTGCCACGTGTACGCCGCGCGGCTGCACGATTACCGGTTCAAGCAGATGGAGTACACGCTGCCCGACGAGTACCGGGACGAGCAGGAGCTGGAGCGCCAGCGCAAGATCCACGACTCGCTGATCGCCATGGGCCTGCAGCTCATCTCCGACTCCTACCTGGACGTGATGGCGCGCAGGTGCGAGGAGGCGGGCCTGGCCTTCACCCGCAAGATGTTCGACGGCAAGCACTACAAGGCCCTGGTGGAGGACGCCCGCGCCTCGGACTACGACCTGGTCGTCATGGGCGCGCTGGGCATGGGCGCGGTCAAGGACAGCCAGCTGGGCTCGGTCACCGAGCGGTTCGTGCGGAAGGTCACGACCGACACGCTGGTGGTCCGCCAGCACGACCCGCTCCGCGACCAGCAGGGCGCCATCGTCGTCGGCCTGGACGGCTCCCCCCAGTCGTTCCACGGGCTCCAGATCGGGCTGGCGCTGAGCCGGGCGCTGGGCCGGCCGCTGCAGGCCGTGGCCGTGTACGACCCGTACCTGCATTACGCGATGTTCAACGGCATCGTCGGGGTGCTGAGCGAGAAGGCGGCCAAGGTCTTCCGGTTCAAGGAGCAGGAGCAGCTGCACGAGGAGATCATCGATACCGGGCTGGCCAAGATCTACCAGTCGCACCTCGAGATCGGTCGCAAGCTGGCCGCCGAGCGGGGCGTGGACCTCGGCATCACGCTGCTGGACGGCAAGTGCTTCGAGAAGCTGCTGACGTTCTGCCGCAAGGAGCAGCCCTGGCTGCTCATCCTGGGCCGGATCGGCGTCCACTCCGACGAGCAGGACCTGGACCTCGGGTCCAACACCGAGAACCTGCTGCGCCTGGCGCCCTGCAACGTGCTGGTCACCGGCGGCAAGTTCTACCCGCCGCTCGACGTCAAGGCCGAGGAGATCATCGCCTGGACCGAGGAGGCCGAGGCCCGCATGGAGCGGGTGCCGCCCCAGGTCCGCGGGGTGGCCCGCACCGCGCTGCTGCGCTACGCCATCGAGCAGGGCCACACCGTGATCACCAACAAGGTCATCGACGAGGCGATGGCCATCTTCATGCCCACCCGCCTGGCCGAGAAGATGCAGATCCTGGCCGAGGACCTGGCGGTGGCCCGGCTCCGGGCTGAGGCCCAGCCGGCCACGGCCATCTGCTCGGTCTGCGGCTACACGGTCAAGGGGCCCAACCCGGTGGCGACCTGCCCGGTCTGCGGGGCCGGGAGCGACCGGTTCCAGGTGATCTCCCGCGAGGTGGTCGAGGCCATCGCCGCCCAGGAGGGCGGGATCGAGGAGGAGGAGTCGCTGCCCGGCGTGCAGGTCAAGTGGTCGGCCGACGCCCGGGACGCCCTGCGCGAGGTCACCGACGCCTATCTCCGGCGTCGGGCGAAGGCCCGGGTGGAGAAGTACGCCCGCTCCAGGAAGATCCCGGTCATCACGCTCGGCCTGGCGCTGCCGATGATCGAGGAGACGGTCGGACGCGACAAGCTGGGGGCCGGGTGGGACACCCTCCTGGCCCGGACGAAGTTCGAGCCGGCGCAGGTGCCGGCGCCGGAGGCCGGGACGCCCTCCGCCTTCGCCTGGACGGAGGACGCGGTGGCCCGACTCAACCGGGTGCCGGCCGGGTTCATGCGCGACATGACGCGCGAGGAGGTCGAGAAGGTGGCGGCGGCCCGGGGCGTCACCGTGGTGGACCTGGCCGTGTGCGAGGAGGGGATCGGCCACGCCCGGGCGCTGATGAACGAGGTCATCGCGGGATACGTCTCCCAGAAGAAGCCCCGCGCTGAGCGTTGACGTACACGGCGTACTCGGTCTCGTGGAACCTCACCCAGCGGTGCAACCTGGAGTGCGCCCACTGCTACCTGTCGGCGCACGCCGGGGCCGACCGCCGGGGTGAGCTCACGACCGCCGAGTGCCGGCGGGTCATCGACGAGATCGCCCGGGTCAACCCGCACGTCTTCCTGATCCTGACCGGCGGCGAGCCGCTGCTGCGGGCCGACATCTGGGACGTCGCCGCCTACGCGGCCGAGCGGTCCTTCACCACCGTGCTCGGCACCAACGGTGTCCTCCTGCGCGAGCGCGAGGCCCGGCTGATGCGCGAGCGCGGGGTGCTGGGCGCCTCCATCAGCCTGGATTCCATCGATCCCGCCCGCCACGACGCGTTCCGCCGGCTCCCCGGCGCCTGGCAGGGTGCGGTGCGGGCCGCCCGCGTGCTGAACGATGCCGGCCTCGACTTCTCGCTGCACATGTCGGTGACCGACTGGAACGTCTGCGAGGTGCCGGCCATGGTGGACCTGGCCCGGGAGCTGGGGGCCAAGGTCCTGAACTTCTTCTTCCTGGTGCGGACGGGACGGGGTCGGGACCTCACGGACATCGACGCCCACGCCTACGAGCGGATCCTGACCTACCTTGCCCGCGTCCAGGGGGTGGGGCCGGCGCCCGACGCGCCCCCGGGGTCGGCGTCCGGGCAGAGCCGGCCGGCCGGCCTCCCGACCGCGGTCCGCCCCGGGTTCGAGGACCCGTGGTCGCTTCCGGTGGGGCGGGCCGGGGGACTCCTGATCCGGGCCAAGTGCGCCCCCCACTTCCGGCGGATCGTCTGGCAGCTCGACCCCGGCTCGCCGCTGCTCCGCAACTACGCCCACGGCTCGTGCCCGGCCGGCAAGTATTACTGCCGCATCACGCCGACCGGGGACGTCACGCCCTGCCCGTACATGCCGGTGGCCGCCGGGAACCTGCGCCGGGCCTCGTTCGACCGGATCTGGCGCGAGGCCGCCGTGTTCGCCGACCTCCGCGACCCCCGCCTGGGCGGCCGGTGCGGCGCCTGCGAGTTCTCGAAGATCTGCGGGGGCTGCCGCTGCCGGGCCTACGCCACCTTCGGGGACTATCTGGCCGAGGATCCCGCCTGCGCCTACCAGCCCGGGGCCTACGGCGGGCAGGGG
>DATLZL010000415.1:0-4915 GCA_035574035.1 Binatia bacterium
CCAGGGCGGCTCGCGCCGCCCCGGCGGATTCAGGCCGAGGCGGCCAGGTCCGGGTGGATCAGGTACTGGAGCAGGCGGCTCCAGTCGACGGGCTTGGTGAACACGATGTCGGCGCCGGCCTGCCGGGCTCGGGTCACGTACGGCTCGCCGTAGCCCGTGATCACGGCGATGCGGGGCCGGTGGCGGGCCGAGGCCCTCATCTGGCGCACCAGCACGTCGCCGGGGACGTCGGGCAGGCCGAGGTCGGTCAGGACCACGTCGAAGTCCCGCCGCCCGAGCAGTTCGGTTGCTTCGCGGCCCGAGGCGGCCGCCTCGACGTCGGCGCCTTCGGCCCGCAGGAGGATCGCAAAGACTTCACGGATATCGGCCACGTCCTCGACGACCAGCACCCGGAGGCCGGCGAGGCGTTCGCCTTGGTCGGACACGGGGTACCCTCCCGGTCTGACCGAGCAAGGCAGGTGCCAGGGGCCCGCGGAACAGTGCCGTGCAACTTGGCGCCTCGGCTATTCTCGGGATATGTCTCCTGCCGAAACCGGGCCGCCGGGTCCGGCGCTGCCCGTGGCCAGCCTGCTCGACGCACTCGCCGATGCCGTGCTGGTGACCGACCCCCGACTCACCGTCGTCCACTGGAACGCCGGCATGGAGCGCCTGACCGGAGTCCCCAGGGCGGCCGCCCTGGGCCGTCCCGTCCGGGGCCTGGCCCCGCTGCTCGACGCCATCGGCCTGGCCGAGCAGCTCGAGCTCGCGCGGCGCGGCGAGGCCCGGGCCACGGCCGAGCTGCCGGGCGGGCCCGAGGGCCCTCGGTGGATCGAGAGCCGCTGCCTGCCGCTCGGCGGCCCGGCGGGCGGTCTGGCCCCTATCGGAGGACCCGGCCCGGCCCTCGGGACGGGACCGAGCCCGACCCCGGGGACGGGCGCGCCGGAGGGCGGCGCGCTCGCCGCGTTCCTCACCGAGACCACCGAGGAGCGCCGGCGCACGCTCTTCCTGCGGGCCATGGAGACCATCGGCCGGTCGCTGACCTCCTCGCTCGACCTCAACGAGGTCCTCGACACCATCGCCGGCAAGGCGCTCGAGGTCATGGCCGCGCAGTCCGCGCTCGTCGTGTCGTGGGACGGCCAGGCTCCCGAGTTCCAGGTGCTGCGCGCCGTCGGCCGGCTCAGCGCCGAGTACGCGACCCGGGGCCGCATCCCCGTGGCCGGGGGGCCGATCAGCCGGGCCGTGCTCGAGGGACGGGTGGTGGCGACCGCCAACATCCTGGCCGACGAGCACGTCTGGCTGGCCCCCGAGCGCCGGGCGCAGATCGAGCGCGAAGGCTTCAAGGCGGTGGCGGCGGCCCCGCTGGCGGGCAAGGGCCGCATCCACGGCGCGCTCGTCGTCCACTACTGGACGGAGCGGACGTTCTCGGTCGAGGAGACGACGGCGCTGGGCCTGATGGGCGAGCAGGCGGCGCTGGCCATCGACAACGCGCGCCTGTACACCGACGCCACCCGGCGCGCCGAGCGCCTGGGCACGCTGGCCTCGCTGGGTCAGTCCATCACCGCGTCGCTCGACACCCGGGACGTCATGGAGCGTATCGCCCGCGGTGCTGCCGGACTGCGGGCCGGGGCTCTGGCCGCCGTGCACGTCTACGACGAGGCCGCGCGCGCGCTGCGCTTCGCCGCCTGGTCGAACCCGGAGATGCTGCACCTGCCCGAGCGGGCCCAGGAAGGCCTGCCCGGCCTGGTCCTGGAGCAGCGCATTCCCGTCCTCGTCGTCGATCCGCGCCGCCACGAGCGCACCATCGCCCACGACTGGTGGGCCAAGCGGCCCGGGGCGAGCTATTACGGCGTCCCCATCCTGGTCGGCGAGGGGCTCGTCGGCGTGCTCGACTACATCGTGCCCGACGGCACGCCCGACGCCGAGGAGCAGGAGGCGCTGCGCCTGCTCGCCACCCAGGCCGGGGTGGCCATCCGCAACGCCGAGCTCTACGCCAGCGCCCGCGAGAGCCTGGCCCGCCTGCGGGACACCCAGGCCCAGCTGGTCCAGGCCGGCAAGATGTCCGCGCTCGGCCAGCTCGTGTCCGGCGTGGCCCACGAGCTCAACAACCCACTCAGCGTGATCATCGGCTACGGCCAGCTCCTGCTCCACCGCCAGGTGCCGGAACCCTTCCGCCGCCCCATCGAGCTCATGGTCAGCCAGGCCGAGCGCATGGCCAAGATCGTCCGCAACCTGCTCTACTTCGCCCGCCAGCGACGTCCCGAGCGCGTGGCCGTCGACCTCAACCAGGTCATCGAGCAGACGCTCGGCCTGCGCCAGCACCAGCTCACCGTGTCGGGGATCGCGGTGGAGCGGCAGTTCGCCCCCGACTTGCCGCGCGTCACCGGCGACGCCCAGCAGCTCCAGCAGGTGTTCCTCAACCTGATCCTGAATGCCGAGCAGGCCATCACCGGCGCCGGAGCGGCCGAGCCCCGCGGGCGCCACGGCGGCCGCATTGTCTTCCGCACCGAGCACGCCGGCGGACGCGTGCTCGCCCACGTCATCGACGACGGCCCCGGCATCCCGCCCGAGGTGCTCCCGCGCGTGTTCGAGCCCTTCTTCACCACCAAGGAGGTCGGCGCCGGTACCGGCCTCGGCCTGTCCGTCTCCTACGGCATCGTCGAGGAGCACGGCGGCCGCCTGAGCGTCGAGAGCCGGCCCGGCCAGACGGTGTTCACCCTCGATCTTCCCGCCGGCGCGACGGCGGAAGTCCAACCGACCACCGTCCGCGCCGCCCCGCCGGTCGGCGGCGCGGGCCGCGGGGCCCTGGTCGTCGAGGACGAGCCTGGCGTGGCCGAGCTCGTCGTCACCCTGCTCCGGGAGAACGACTGGGCGGTGGATCTCGCCCCCGGCGGCCACGCCGCCCTGGAGCTGGTGCGCCGCCGGGCCTACGACCTCATCGTCTCCGACATGCGCATGCCGCAGGGCGGGGGCGAGGAGCTCTACCGCCGGCTGGTGGAGGAGGCGCCGGCGCTGGCCCGCCGCTTCATCTTCCTGACCGGCGACACCGCCAACCCGAAGGCCTGGGCGTTCCTGCGCGAGTGCAACGTCACCGTGATCGAGAAGCCGTTCCAGCCGGAGGCGTTCCTGGAGGCGGTGGCGCGCGTGGCGGGCAACGGGGGTGGAGCGCCGCGGTGAGGTGTGGGGGGTGGGTGGCGATAAGGTTCTGCGCCGAGGTGTCGGCCGCGCGCGGCGTTTGAGGGTTCTGCGCCGAGGTGACGAGACGGGTCGCGGCGGGCGTTCGGCCGTCGGCGTCGGTTGACGGGCCCGGGACCCCGTGGTGTAATGGCCCGGCGGCGCGGGCTGCGAGCGCGCCGCCCGCGGTTTTTGGGGGATCGTCTAGTGGGTTTTTGGGGGATCGTCTAGTGGTAGGACGCGTGGCTCTGGACCACGTAGCGGGGGTTCGAATCCTCCTCCCCCAGCCAACCGGCCCCATCGTCTAGAGGCCCAGGACACGGCCCTCTCAAGGCTGAAACACGGGTTCGAATCCCGTTGGGGCCACCATCTCGATTTTGTTGGTGTTTAAGGCTCCACGTTTAAGGACGTCGCGCTTGCTTCCTTAAACTCGGAGCGCTCGACCGTCCTCGAACTCCACGTTCGATCCGCGACTGCCGGGATTGGTCCCTCCCTCCTCGCCGTCCGTCCCCGTCCGTCGCCCGGCCCGGACAGGACTCGAACAGTGGTTCGAGCCGCTCAACAGGCGAGCGGCCTTGTCCTCGTAGAACGAGACGGCGCGCTTGAGCTGGGCCGGGCGGATGGTGGTGTAGATCTGGGTGGTGTCCACGCGCGTGTGGCCGAGCAGGGCGCGCACCTGCTCGAGGTCGTGGTTCCGCTCGAGCACCTCCATGGCCACCCCGTGGCGCAGGTCGTGGGGCTTGAGCGCCGGCACGCCGATGAGCCGCCCGTAGGTCTTGCACAGCCGCCAGATGTTCTTGCCGCTGATCGGCTCGAGCCGCCGGAGGCCCCGCCGCCCCGGCCAGCGTGACCAGAAGAGCGGGGTGTCGGGCGTGACGCCGCCGACCTCGGGGGCGAGCACCCGCTCGACGTAGGTCCGGAGGAACTGCATGACGACCGACGGCAAGGGGATGTCCCGGGTCTTCCCGCCCTTGACGAGGACGCCCCGCAGCCCCCAGTCGGCGTCGAGGTGGCGCACCCGGAGCGACGCCACCGACTCCCGGCGCATCCCCGAGTAGCGCAGGATCAGGAACAGCGCGATGTCCCGCGGCCGCTTCCGCTGCTTGGCGGCCTCGACGAGCGCGTCCATCAGCTCCGCCCCGGGCACCTGGGCGGGCGGCCTCCGCTCGTACCGCGGGCGGTCGAGCCTGGCCACCGGGTTCTCGGCCAGGCTCTCGCGCTTCACGAGCCACGAGCAGAAGCTCGAGAGCGTGGACTGCCGCGAGCGCATCGTGCTGAGCGCCAGGTCGGGGCCTCGGCCATATGGTCCATCCACGCCTGGACGGTCTCCGGCGTGAGGTCCCCGACACGGGCCGGCCGGCCCTCGCGCTTGCGGACGAAGATCAGGAACCGCTCGAGCGTCCACCGATAGGCTGCCGCACCTCCTTCCGTCTTGCCGCGCTGCTTGTGCTGGTACGTGCAGAACTGCTCCACCAGGTCGACCAGGAGTTGCTGCCGGTCCATGACGCTGGGCCTCCGGGGCCCCGAGTCACGACCGCGCTTTCGCCGGGCGCGAGTATCGGGGGGGACGATCCAGCCGTCAAGGGATGTGGACGCCCGCCGGGCGGGCGGCGCGGCCGGCCGCGCCGGAACGAGCGAGGTCCCGCTGCGCTCGTGATCGGCCACCGGCCGGCGCATTCGGCAAGCCGGATGCCAGGCCCGCCGGCTGATGACGCGGCCCGGCCGGCCTCGTCAGTCCGGCGCTCCGGCACCCGGCGGGCCCCGG
>DATLZL010000416.1:0-9762 GCA_035574035.1 Binatia bacterium
GCCGTCGGATCCGGGGCGTCCAGTGGTCGGGCCACCGCGGACCCGACGTCGGCAGTCGCCGCCGGCCGCGTGAAGTAGGCCGTGGCCAGGCCGGTGAGCAGGGCCGTCGTCAACACCAGGGCGAGACCGATCGTCGTCAACTTCCACGGGTTGTTCATGGTCCCTGTCCCTCCTCACCGGCTTGGACGGGGGTCCGGAACCCGGTATTCGGCCCGCAGGACCGGGGTGGACGACCTCGGCGACCAGGCCGTAACCTTGAGTTCACCGAACGCCGGCCCGGCCACCCCGGGGCCGGCGCTGCAGGAGCCGGCCGGACAGGCCCACAGCGAGATCGGGAGGACGACGATGGCGGCGGTCGATCGCTTGATGATGGACTATCCCCTCACCATCACCCACTTCTTCGAGCGCACGCGGCGGCTCTTCCCCAAGAAGACGCTCGGCACGCGGGTGCCGGGCGTGGGACTGGTGAAGTCGACGTACGCCGACTTCGCCGACCGGACCGCCCGCCTGGCCGGGGCGCTGGCCGAGCTGGGGGTGCGCAAGGGCGATCGGGTGGGCACCTTCGCCTGGAACTCTCACCGCCACCTGGAGATCTACTTCGCGGCGCCGATGATGGGCGCCGTCCTGCACACGGTCAACATCCGCCTCTCCGCCCACGACATCCGCTACATCATCAACCACGCCGAGGACCGCGTCCTCATCGCCGACGCCTCCTGCTGGCCGCTGCTGGAGCCGATCAGGGACGACCTCGAGAGCGTGCAGCACATCATCGTCATGCGCGACACTCCGGGCGCCGCGCTGCCGCCGGGGACGCTCGACTACGAGGAACTGCTCGCGGCCGCCCGGCCGGTCGAGGCGTGGCCGCGTCTGGACGAGAACGACGCCGCCGGCATGTGCTACACGTCGGGCACCACCGGCCATCCGAAGGGCGCCGTCTACACGCACCGGGCGATCGTCCTGCACTCGATGGCCTCCTCCATGGCCGACGTGCTGGGCATCTCCGAGCGCGATGTCATCCTCCACATCGTCCCGATGTTCCACGCCAACGCCTGGTGCGTGCCCTTCGCCGGCGTGGCCAACGGCGCGACCCAGTTCTTCGGCGGCCCCAACCCGCAGCCCCGCGACATCGTCGAGATCGTGCACCGTGAGCGGGTGACGGTCGTGGGCGCGGTGCCCACCGTGTGGATCGCCATCGACGCGCTGCTGGAGCAGGAGCCGCAGTGGGACATCTCCTCGATCCGCTGCATCCCCATCGGCGGCTCGGCGGCGCCCCGGGCGCTGATCGAGAAGTTCGAGAAGAAGTACGGCGTGCACATGCTGCACGCCTGGGGCATGACCGAGATGACGCCGCTCGGCACCGTGTGCCGGCTCAAGTCGTATTTGGAGTCGCTCCCGGACGAGCAGCGGTACGAGTACCGGGCCAAGCAGGGCTACCCCGTGGTCGGCGTCGACCTCCGGATCGTCGACGACGCCGGCCGCGAGCAGCCCTGGGACGGCAAGTCCATGGGCGAGATCCAGGTGCGCGGGCCGTGGGTGATCCGGGCCTACTACAACAACGCCGAGGCGGCCGACCGGTTCACCTCCGACGGCTGGTTCCGGACCGGCGACGTGGCGGTGATCGACCCCGAGGGGTACGTGCAGATCACCGACCGCACCAAGGACCTCATCAAGTCCGGCGGGGAGTGGATCTCGTCCATCGACGTGGAGACGATGATCATGGGCCACCCGAAGGTGCTGGAGGCGGCGGTCATCGCCGTTCCCCACCCGCGCTGGGTGGAGCGGCCGCTGGCCTGCGTGGTGCCCAAGCCGGGGGTGACGATCGAGCCGCAGGAGATCATCGAGTACCTGCGCCCCCGGCTGGCCAAGTGGGCGCTGCCTGACGACGTCGTCATGATCGAGGCCGTCCCCAAGACCAGCGTCGGCAAGTTCGACAAGAAGGTGCTGCGCGAGCGCTTCAAGGACTGGCGCCCCAGGGACCTCTGAGCCGGGGTCGGGCCGCACAAGTTCCTTGTCGCCGGCGGGACCGACCCGCTATATAGGCGGAGTGCGGCCCCCGTTTCCCGTGGTGTCCCCGGCCAGCACGATCCTGCTCCTCCTGCTCCTCCTCGGAGCCGTGCTCCCCGACCCCGCCGCGGCCCAGCTGACCGAGGCCGACGTCTACGTGGCCCAGGCGATCGTCGACTTCGACGACAAGCGCTACGACGAGGCCCTGGCCAACCTGCAGCGCGCCCTGCAGCTGGAGCCCGACCACGCGGAGGCCCTCTACTACACGGGGGTCGTCCTCATGGCCACGCGCCGGCCGGCCGAGGCGGTGCCGTTCCTGGAACGGGCCCGGCGGCGGGCTCCGGGCGACGCCGTCATCGCCTTCCAGCTGGGTTTGGCCCACTTCGCCCAGGAGCAGTACGATCAGGCCCAGCCCCTGCTCGAGCAGGCCTTCCGGGCTCAGCCCACGCTCGACGGCCTCGGGTACTACGTCGGCTTCCTGCGCTACCGCCAGAAGGACTACCGCGGCGCGCTGCGGGCCTTCGAGACCGGACGGGCCTCGGACCCCGAGATCCAGCAGCTGACCCGCCTCTACGCCGGGCTGGCGCTGGCGGCGCTGGGCCTGCCGGCGCAGGCGGCGGCCGAGGTGGAGCGGGCGCTCCGGCTGGCGCCGGGCTCCCCCGTCACCGGTGCGGCCGAACGGTTGCGGGACGCGGTCGTGGCGGTCGGCCGCCAGGAACGCCGCCTGGGGGTGGAGCTGCGGCTGGGGGTGTTCTACGACGACAACGTCCGCGTCCTCCCCGACCGGGTCGACCCGAGCGCCCCCGACGACGACCCGCTGGCCGCCCTCATCCGGGCCGAGGCGCCGGAAGCCCGGCAGACGCTGGGCGAGCTCGTCGGGCTGCGGGTGCAGTACGCCTGGTGGCGGAGCGCCGACTGGGACGCGACGGTGGGCTACTCGTTCTTCATGACCTACAACAACGAGGCGCCGGACTTCAACATCACCGACCACCTGGTGTGGGCCGACGCCGTGTACAAGACCGGCCTCCGGGGCCGGCCGGTGAACGTGGGGCTGCAGTACGCCTTCGACGCCCTGTTCCTGGACGACGACGAGTTCCTCCGCCGCAGCACGGTGACCCTCTTCGCCACCGTGGAACCCAGCCGGCGGCACCTCACCCAGCTCCTCGCCCGCTACCAGAACAAGGAGTTCAACGAGATGCTGCCGACGCCGGCCGAGGAATCGCGCGACGCCGACAACTGGATGGTGGGCGGCGCCCACTTCTTCCGGTTCGCCGAGGACCGGCACTTCGTGAAGGTCGGCTACCAGTTCGACCGGGACGACGCCGGGCGGAACTTCGAGTACCACGGCCACCGGGTCCTCCTCGGCGCCCAGTACACGCTGCCCTGGTACGGCATCCGCCTCAGCTACGACCTGGACGTGCACGTCCGGGACTACCGGAACGCGCACTCGCTGCTGCCGTCCTTCGACCCCGGCCACCGCCGCCGGCACGACACCGAGGTCGCCCACGCCTTCCGGGTCGCCGTGCCGCTGCCCTGGAGCCTGACGCTCTCGGCCGAGTACCTGAAGATCGACAACCACTCCAACCTCCAGGTCTTCGAGTTCAGCCGCAACGTCACCTCGCTGACGCTTTCCTGGTCGTACTGAACCCCAGGATCACCGGCCGCGGATCACCACCCGACTGGTCCCGTCGACGACGATCGCGGCGGCGCTGGGCGACGAGTAGTCGATCACGCCGCCCGTGTCCTTGACGACGTTGTCGCCGATGCTGACGTTGGCCCTGGTCGCCCCCCCGGTCAGTGCGACCCGCACCTGCCGACCCTCCGGCCCGAATACGAGGCATCCGTTGGCGGAGCAGGCGTTGTTCGTGATGTTGATCTGATTGCCGCTTCCCCTGAACGCCACGAAGGCGCCGCCGATCACGACCACGGAGTTGCCCGTCACGTTCAGCACGGCGCCGCTGGAGAGGTTCAACCGGCTGCCGTTGCTCAACGAGAGCAGGTCGCCCGCGACGTCCAGGACACTTCCGTTCGCCAGCCGGATCAGCGCCCCATGGTTGACGCTCAGAATACTCGCATCAAGCGCGACCAGCGGCTCCGGGCCCAGGCTTTTGATGTTGGCGCGACCCGCGAGGTCGAAGGCGTCGGTGGTCGAGGTCAGCGTGCTCCCTGACTTCAGCCCCAGAGCCGGCAGGGTGGCCTCGAGCAAGGCCGTGTCGATCCGGAGTACCGACTGCGTGTTGATGGTCGCCCCCGAGACCTCGGCGAGCGGGCGTCCAAACACCCCGGACGAAATCCCACTGATCGGCCGGTCGGTCCCGAGCACGAGGTTCATGGAGGTCTGCAGCTCGGGCAGGGTGATGGTCTGGGTGGCGACCGCGTCCGGTCGGCCGGCCAGCCGGAGCATCGCCGTCCCGGGGTTCGTGGCGATGGAGTGGTTCCCCCCCACCATCGCCGCGAGCGGACTCGTCGACTCGCCGACGACGAGCGCCGCGCCGTTCTGGATGGCGATCAGGGCGTCGACGGCCGTGATCCCGCCTCCGCGCAGGTCGAGCAACGACACGGGTCCGGTCTGTGTCACCGACACGGCATCATGAAGGCGCAGGAACGCCCCGCCGATCTGGAATGTCGTGTCGACCGCACGGACGAGCGAGCCAGCCAGGGTCACGAAAACCGAATCGCCGCTGCCGGTCTCCACGTTGAAGAAACCGGAGGCGGAGACGACGACGCTGCGCTCGAAGGAAGCGAAGGGCCGGGCCGACAGAGAGAAGATCAGGGCGCCATCGGCGATGTTGAACAGCGGCGCCTCCCGCCCCTTGAACCGGCTGCCGACGGCGTCGAGGAAGGGACCGGTCAGGAGGAGCGCGCTGCCCGCCAGGGCACCCTGCTGCGAGAACATCCGCAGCAGCGAGCCACCGGTCACCGTCGCCGACCCCAGACCGCCGCGGTAGGTCGAGTCGCGGAACACGACGAGGGGTGCGGCCGACGGCGCCTCGTCCGGCGCGAACTGCGCCAGGACGCCGCCGTCCACCAGCCGCACCAGGTTGTCCGCCAGGTCCAGGTCGCTCCGGGTGAAGGACAACAGCGTTCCCGACGTCACGACGAACCCGTGGCCCTCGCTCACGGGGTCACCCAGCACGTGCAGGAGTTGGCCCGGGGCGGTGACGATGCGTGCATCCAGGGCGCTGAGCAGCGGGCCGACGGTGAAGATCCCGCCGCCGGGATCGACGCGGATCAGATCGCCCGCGGACGCCAGGGTGGAAGGGTCCGCGGCGATGAGGCCATTGGGGTTGCTTCCGGAGAGAAACCCGTTGACCCGCAGCAGACTGCGCCCGGCGCGGACCGCGCTGTCCCTGATATCGAGCAGGAGCGAGGCGAGGTCGACCGACGCCCCGCCCAGCACCTCGATCAGATCGTCCGGACCCTGCTGGCTCAGGCGGGCGTTCGAGACCTGGATCAGCGGACTCGTCTCCATGCGCGAGAAGGTGCCGCTGAAGGTCCGGAGGGTCTGGCCGGCCGGGATCGTCACGTCCCCGGTGACGAAGATCTCGACGCCGGTCGAGGGCGGAGGCGTCGGCGTCGGCTCGCGCGGAGGAACGGCCGACTCCTCCAGCGCCGGCGCGATCTCCGGGATGATGGGCGGCGCCGTCGGTGTCGCCGGGGCGGGCTCGGTGGACGCAGGCCCGGTCGTCTCCTCGCCCGGCGCCAGCGCCAGGCGCTCGGGGCCGGTCCCGGTGACCGCAGCCAGGAGCGTCGCCGTCGTGGCGAGCAGCATGCCCTTGACCTCCTCCTGGTTGGCCGCCTCCTGGTGCGGAACGCTGCGCGCCTGGAGGCCTTCGACGATGTGGGCCTCGTCGGCGGCGGTGAAGCTGGTGACCTGGGGCGGCGCGGTTCCCACCACCGTGAAGCGTTGCCCGGACTGAAGCGGCAGGGGCGGCCCGATCGGCGCGCCGGTCCCAGGGTCGAGGGCGCTCACCTCCGCGTGGTCCCGGAGCAAGTAGACGTCGGTTACCGGCGCGCCGCCCCCGCCGCCGGCCTGGGCCGTGGCACGTCGCACCTCGACGACGAGCACGGTGCCGCGCACGGCGACGATGGCGTTCGGGGTCCGGATGTCGATCGCCTCGCCGGGCCGCATGCGGTCCCGGGCCACCGCCATGCCGATCTTGCCGGCCGCGATCTCGACCGTGGAGCGGCCGGGCACCTCGGTGATCGTCAAGGTGGAGCGCTCGCGCACCGTCACGACCGCCTTGCCGGCGAGCAGGAGCCGGGCGAGCGAGCGGTCACCGGTGGTGATCGTGTCCTGCAGGAACACGTCGTCCTTGAACTTCAGCGGAACCGGCTGCGGGAGCACGACCCGGCGCGCGGTGACGTGGCCTTCGGCCGTGGTGACGATGCCGGCCTTGACAACCTGGGCGGCGGCCACCGCCGGAGTGATGAGCAGGAGAAGCAACGCCAGAGCCCTGATCCGCCGACCGATCATCTTCGTGCGACCCCCGACGGGCTGAGGTGGCGGGATTATACGCAAGGCGGCCGGCAGCGCCAGGCCAAAGGAGGACGGCGAGCGGCCGAGAGGAGATCTGGTGCCGTTGACACGGCGACCGCGGCCGCCTAGAGTCCGGCCCACCGAGTGGAGGCCCGAGTGCCCAGGTGTCCGTCCTGTCGCTCCCGCCAGCCCCGCGAGGCGGTGTTCTGCGACCGCTGCGGCGCCCCGCTCGGGGCACCGTGTCCCACCTGCGGGGCCGCCAATCGATCCGGCGCCAGGTTCTGTCGCACATGCGGTCTCGCCCTCGAGGCCCAGGGCCCCCACCGCCCCCTCACCGCTCGGGAGGCCGAGGGCGAGCGCAAGCAGGTGACGGTGCTCTTCGCAGACGTCAAGGGCTCGATGGAGTTGCTGGCCGAGCGTGACCCGGAGGAGGCGCGGGCCATCCTGGACCCGGTGCTGGAGCGCCTCCTGGAGGCCGTCCACCACTTCGGCGGCACGGTCAACCAGGTGCTGGGCGACGGCATCATGGCCCTGTTCGGAGCGCCGGTGGCCTGCGAGGACCACGCCGTCCGGGCCTGCCTGGCCGCCCTCCGGATGCAGGAAGCCGTCCGGCGCTACACGCGCGGGCTGCCGCCCCCAGCACGGGGGGTGGCCATCCGCGTCGGCCTGAACTCCGGGGAAGTGGTGGCGCGGGCCCTGCGCGGGGACGTGCGTTTGGACTACACGGCCGTGGGACACACCACCCACCTGGCGGCCCGCATGGAGCAGCTGGCCGCGCCGGACACGGTGCTGGCCACGGCCGCCACCGCCCGGCTGGCCGAGGGCTACGTCATCTTCGTGCCGCGCGGCGAGGCGGCGGTGAAGGGGCTGGCGCTTCCGGTCCAGATCTTCGAGGTCACCGGCCGCGGTCCCCTGCGGTCCCGGCTGGAGGCGGCCGTCGCGCGGGGACTGACCCCGTTCGTCGGCCGCCGTGAGGAGCTGGAGCGGCTGACCGCCGCCTGGGCGCGCGCGGCGGCCGGTCAGGGCCAGGTCGTCGCCCTGGTGGGCGAGGCCGGGGTGGGGAAGTCGCGCCTCGTGGGCGAGTTCCTGGGCCAGGTGCGGGCCCAGCGGGCCTCCGTCCTGACGAGCGACCCGGCCACGTGGGAGACGCCGGTGCCCTATGCCTGGGCGGCCGACCTCCTGCGCCGACACTTCGCGCTCGACCCCGCCCAGGACGCCGCCGTCACCCGGGAGCGGGTGGAGCGCGCCGCCGCCCAGCGCAACCTGGAGCCGCACGTCCCGGCCTTCCTGGCCCTGCTCGACATCCTCCCGGCCGACAGTCCCTTTCACGCTCTCGAGCCGCGGCGGCGGCGGGGTTTGCTCCACCGGGCCGTCGCCCAGCTGGTCATCGAGGAGAGCCGGCCCGGCGGCGTGGTGGTCGTCTTCGAGAACGTCCACGCGATGGACGCCGGCAGCCAGGCCCTGCTGGACGAGCTGGTCGATCGGACGGTCAAGGAACGAGCCCTGCTCGTGGTCACCGCCCGCCCAGGCGCCGCCGATCGGTGGATCGGCCGCCGGGCCACCGAGCGCCTTGGCCTGACCCCGCTGGCGGGCGGTGAGGCGGAGACCTTGCTGGACGCGCTGCTGGGCACCGCCCCCGAGCTCCGGCTGCTCCGGAGCGCGCTCGTCAGCCGCACCGAGGGTAACCCGTTCTTTCTCGAGGAGTGCGTCCGTGCGCTCGTCCAGCGCGGGTCCCTGACCGGCACCCCGGGCGCCTACCGGCCGGTGGGGCCGCCGGCCGACGACCTGCCGTCCACCGTGCAGGCCACCATCGCCGCCCGCATCGATCGCCTGCCGCCGGCGGACAAGCACGTGCTGCAGTCGGCGGCCGTCGTCGGCCGCGACTTCTCGCGCTCGCTGGTCGCCGCCATCGCCGGCCTGCCGGCCGAGGCGGTCGAGCGCTCGCTGGCCGCGCTGGAGGGGGCCGAGCTCGTGCAGGCGGCGACGGAGGGCGAGTACCGGTTCACCCACGGGCTGGTCCACGAGGTCGCCTACGAGAGCGTGCTGCACGAGCGGCGGCGGCACCTGCACGCCCGCCTGGTCGAGGCCATGGAGTCGAGCCCGCCCACCGCGACCCGGGTGGAGCAACTGGCTCACCACGCCTGGCAGGGCGGGCTCTGGGCGCGGGCGGCGGCCTACTTCCGGCGCGCGGGCGGGAAGGCGGCCGCGCAGGCGGCGAACGTGGAGGCCGTCACCTTCTTCGAGCGCGCCCTGGAGGCGCTCGGACGGCTGCCGGAGAGCCGCGAGACGCTCGGGCAGGCGGTGGACGTGCGGATCGAGCTGCGGCCGGTGCTGCTCCAGCTGGGCCGCCTGGACGCGGTGCTGGCGCGCTCGCTGGAGGCCGAGCGGCTGGCCCACGCGCTGGCGACGACGGCCGGCTGGCCGCCGTCTACAGCTTCCTCGTGAACTACCATTACCTCAAGGGCGAGCCCGAGATCGCCCTCGGCTACGGCGAGCGCTGCCTGGCCCTGGCCGAGCGGGCCGGCGACCTGATGCTGCGCGTCCAGGCCGCCCGCTACATGGCGCAGATCCACCACACGCTGGGCGAGTACGCGCGAGCCCGGGAGCTGTTCACCGCAAACGTGGAGACCCTGGCGGCGGCCGCCGAGCAGGCCGACACGCAACTCGGGATCGGCCACGTCTCCTCCGCCGCCTGGCTCGCCTTCACGCTGGCCGAGCTCGGCGAGTTCGCGGCCGCCCACCGGGCCGCCGCCGAGGCCGAGCGAGCCGCGGCCGCCGGCGGTCACGCCTACGGGCAGGCGATCGCCTGGACGTTCACGGGTCTGGTCCGGCTGCGCCAGGGGCTCACCGAGCAGGCGCTCGAGCCGCTCGGGCGCAGCGTGCAGGTGTGCCGCGCGCGCGAGCTGACCGTCTGGGAGCCCGTCGCCGCCTCGTTGCTGGGGCTGGCCCTGGCCCGCCTGGGCCGCAAGGACGAGGCGCGGCCGCTGCTGGAGGCCGGTGTCTCGCTGAGCGAGACGCTCGGCATCGCGGCCTACCTGGCGCTCTGGACCCTGCACCTGGCCGAGGGACAGCGGCTGGCCGGCGAGCTCGAGCCGGCCGCCAGGACGGTCCAGCACGCGCTCGACCTGGCCATCCGCCACCGCGAGCGCGGCCACGAGGCCTGGGCGCAGTGGCTGCGCGGCGAGATCGCCGCCGACGGGGGCGCGCCGACCGGCGGCGCTGACGCGGCTTACCGGCGGGCGCTCGACCTCGCCACGACGCTCGCCATGCGTCCCCTG
>DATLZL010000417.1:0-3907 GCA_035574035.1 Binatia bacterium
CTCGGGCGCCCGACGGGGATCGGGCGCGGCCAGCGCCCACAGCCGCTCGAGCTCGCGGTCGAGCTCGCGGCGAAGCTGGAGCGGGTTCAGGCGCTCGTAGCGCGCGTCGAGGTCCGCGCGCTGAGCGGGCGGGAGCACGCCGGCCGCGCGGAGCCGCTGATAGGGCGTTTGGGCGGCGTCGTAGCGCCGGCGGGTGCGGGCGCCGTCGCGCGTGTTCGCCACCAGCTTTTGGACGGGCTGGAAGAAGGTCACGGGCAGGCGGGCCAGGCGGTAGACGCGCGCGAGCTGGGCATGGGCGGCCTTGGTGGCGAAGCGATCATAGCCGACGAGGCCGCGGACGACGGCGCCGTTCTTCTGCTCGACGTGGGCGCTGTCGTTCTTCTTCCAGGGGCGGCTCCGGGTGAAGGTGATCCCGTGGCGCTGGCAGTAGGCGTAGAGCGTCTGGTTGATGAACTCCGAGCCGTTGTCGCTGTCGAGGCCGAGCAGCGGCATCGGCACGCGGGCGCGCACGTGCGCGACGGCGGCGCCGACGCGCTCCTGCCCCTTGCCCCAGACGGCTTCGCGTTCGACCCAGGCCGTGACGATGTCGACCGCGCAGAGGGTGCAGAGGTAGAAGCCTTGGGTCGTCGGGCCGCAGTGGGCGACCAGGTCAACCTCGAGGAATCCTGGGCGGGCGTCATCCCACTCGGTGAACGTGCGGATCGGGATCTCGTGCTTGAGCCAGGGGCCGACCCGCGTGGTGGCGACCCCCCGCGGGGGCCGACGCCGCCGGGCGGGGGCGAGCAGCCGCGTCAGCGTGGCGCGGCTGGCTTGGCGCAGGAGCTTGTCGGTCGCCGGCGGGAGCGCCAGCTCGTCGCAGGCGCCCAGCCGGTCGAGCAGCTCGCCGACGAAGGGGTGGCGGCGGTGGGCACCGATCTGGCCCCCAGCCTCCCACAGGACCTGGGCGGCCTGCGCCACCTCGGGGCCGAGCAGTGCACCCTTGACCGAGCCCGGGATAGGCCGACCTGGACTTGCGGCGGTCGGGACACATACGCCGTCGTTCTATCCCGGGACGCAATTGCAGGTGGACGGGACACGAACGATGCAGATCGAGCGCAGACTTGACCAACTCGGATTGGTTCTTCCCGAACCGACGAAGGTACCGCCCGGCGTCAGTGTTCCCTTCGCCTGGGTTCGCGTCCATGGCGATCGCGCGCATGTTTCCGGACACGGTCCGCTCAATCGTGACGGCTCTCCGGCCGCTCCGTTCGGACGCGTCGGCGCCGAGGTCTCTGCCGAGCAAGGCTACGCCGCGGCCCGGCTCGCTACACTAGCCATCCTCAGCAGCCTCAAGCGCTCCCTCGGCGATCTCGACCGCATCGCTGCCTGGTTGCGTGTTTCGGGGATGGTGAGCGTGGGGCCCGGCTTCACGCAAACGACCAACGTCATCAACGGTTGCTCGGACCTTCTTCTCGAGGTCTTCGGGCCGGAGGTGGGCATGCACGCTCGGACCGCGATCGGCGTGGCCGCACTTCCTCTCAACCTCCCAGTAATCATCGCTGCCGAGGTCGCCGTGCGGTGAGGCGTGTGCCGCCTAACCAGCGGTCGGAGCGGACCGGTGGGAGTCACGCTTCGACGTCCTGCGAGCGGCACTCGTCGCGGGCACATGACGACTGGACCGGCGCGCGGCCGGGGACGGCGGCCGGCGACCCACCCGGCGGCTACGAGGCAGCCGTCCTGGAGTCCACGCGACTTCCCCCGGCGCCGGGCCGGCCGGTCTCGGTGAGGAGCAGGCCGCAGATGAACGCGACCGCCTGGAGCGCCGCCGCCAGCAGGAACGAGGCGGTGAACCCGCCGGTGACGTCGGCGATCCAGCCGAGCACGATCGGCAGGATCATGCCGCCCACGAAGCAGGCGGTGTTGGCCACGCCGGCGGCCGTGGCCGCCAGGTGGGGCGGGAAGAGCTCGACCACCATGACGAACGGCAGGATCATGCCGCCGACCAGCAGGCCGGCGGCCAGCGCGGTGAGGCCGGCCCCGAGCAGGTCGAGTCGCGGCACGAGCAGCGCGAAGGCCACCGAGGCCAGCGCCCCGGCCGCCTGGCTGGCGAGCGTCAGCGGCTTGCGCCGGCCCCGGCGGTCGCTCACCCAACCGGCCAGCGGCCACGAGACGATCGTCCCGGCGGTGATCAGGCCGGTGATCAGCCCGGCCTGGGGCCCCGAGGCGCCGAGCCCCGCCACCAGGAACGCGGGCAGGAAGGTCAGGAACGAGAAGTAGGCGCCGTAGGAGAAGAAGACCATCAGGTTGAAGGGCCAGAGCCGCCCCGTCCGGAGCACCCTTCCCAGGCTGGCGCCCATGCTGGGCGTGACGGCGGCGGCCGGACCGGGGCGCACGAGGGCGGCGACGAGGACCAGCGTGAGCAGGGCCGGCAGCGCGGTGAGGCCGTAGGCCCAGCGCCAGCCGACGACGGCCGCCACCCAGGGCACCACCAGCAGCCCCAGCGTGCCTCCCACCGCCCCGCCGGCCGAGACCAGGCCGGTGGCGCGGGCGCGCTCGCCGGCCGGGAACCACTCGCTCACCAGGCGCATCGCCGGCACCCACACCGCGGCCGCCCCCAGCCCGACCAGCATGCGGGCGCCCACGGCGGCGGCGAACGAGCCGCTGAGCGCGAAGGCGACGGCGCCCAGCGCCAGCACGCCCATGCAGGCGGCCATGACGCGCCGGGCGCCCCAGCGGTCGGCGACGACCCCGACCGGCACCTGCACGACGGTGTAGGTCCAGAAGTAGGCGGTCTGGATGGTGCCGGCGGCGGCGTAACCGAGGCCGAGGTCGGCCACGAACGTGGGGATGAGCGGCGCGAACCCCAGGCGGTGCAGGTGGGTCTGCAGGAAGGCCACCACGCTGACGGCCAGCACGACCCAGCGGTACCGGGAGGGCATGGCAGGGCCTTGTAGCACGCAGTACCATGCCGGGCAACGATGAAGCCCTTCGCGGTCAACCGCTACGGCCGCATCGTCCTGCCCTTCAACTTCGTGCCCGCGCTCGACTTCTCGGTCTTCGACAGCCTGGAGCAGTTCGCGGCCGTCATCCGGCGCGACTTCGAGGAGAAGGCGCCGGCCGAGGCCGACATCCTGGCCCGCCTGGAGGGGCGGGACTACAAGAACCGCTACGAGCTGCTGCGCGATCTGGCCCTGCACCTCTTCTGGGTCAACCGGTACGCGATGACGATGTACGACAAGCGCCCCCTGCACTGGCGCGACGTGCCCCGGCACCGGGACGACGTCTTTCTGCCCGTGTTCGCGCCGCGCGACCCGGCCCCGCTGGCCCAGGCGGTCGAGGCGGGCTACCGGGCGCTGCCGCCGGCCTGGGACGAGGCCGCCGAGGACCGGGTGTTCCGCGGGCTGTTCGACATCTTCCGCCACCGGCACTGGGCGGGGGCCGAGCTGCCGGCCATCAAGCCCACGGTGGCCGAGGCGCTGGCCCGCCCGCGCGCGCTGACCTGGAGCCTGCTCGCCTACGACTCCGAGTATCCGGTCTACGCCTGGGAGGACATCTTCGAGGTCTTCCACCCGGTGCCGGAGCTCGAGGCGCTGCTCCGGCAGGCGATGGTGCTCCACAACGAGTACCCGTGGGACCGCTCGAAGATGCGGCTGGTCGAGGTCGGGCGGCTCGACGCCGACGACTGGGTCGTCGCCTTCTTCCCGCGCGGGCCGGCCGTGCGCGAGCGCTTCCGGGTGATGCCGCGCCTGGCCGCGCTGGCCGTGCAGAAGGGCGAGGTGCCCTGCACCAACGAGGACCTGATCCGCAACGCCGCCTGGTGCTGGTCGCCGATGAGCGGATGACGGCGGCGGCATCTGCCGTGCTCGGGCCCCACCGGACCGCCGAGGCGGCCGACCGCGCGAGCCCGTCAGGCCGCCGCGGCTCAGCG
>DATLZL010000418.1:0-9829 GCA_035574035.1 Binatia bacterium
GGTCGTCGGCGGCGCGGGCCGCCGCCTCCGGCGGGCCGCTCCGCCGCCGGGGCTCGGTCGGCCGTCGCGCGCGCGTCTTGGGGCCGCGGGCGATGGCGATCTTGCCCGTGCGCACCAGCTCCTGGATCCCCATCGGCCGCAGGAGCTCGATGAGCGCCTCCAGCTTCTCCTCGTCGCCGGTGGCCTCCAGCACGAAGGACAGCGGCGTCACGTCCACCACCCGGGCCCGGAAGATGTCGGCCGTGCGGAGGATCTCGGCCCGGTGCTGGGGCTCGGCGTTGACCCGGATCAGGACCAGCTCTCGTTCCACGTGGCTCTCGTCGGTCAGGTCCTGGACCTTGATGACGTCGATGAGCTTGTGCAGCTGCTTGATGACCTGCTCGATGACGAACTCGTCGCCCTTGACCACGATCGTCATCCGGCTCACGGTCGGGTCCAGGGTCTCGCCCACCGACAGGCTCTCGATGTTGTAGCCGCGGGCCGAGAAGAGGTTGGCCACCCGGGAGAGCACGCCGAAGCGGTTCTCCACGTGGACGGCGATCGTGTGCTTGCGGGGCTCGTGGCCGTTGGCGCCCATCAGAACCCCGTCTGCGACCGGGCCGCCTGCTCGCGGGCGGCGAGCGTGGGCGGCTCCAGGATCATGTCGGTGTTGGCCCCGCCGGCCGGCACCATCGGGAAGACGAATTCCCACCGGTCGACCCAGACGTCGACGACCACCGGCCCCGGGGTGGCGAGCGCCTTCTCCAGCGCCGGCAACAGCTCGGCCGGCCGCGTGGCCCGGATGCCGGCGCAGCCGTACGCCTCGGCCAGCTTGACGAAGTCGGGGCTGCCCTTGAAGTCGATGGCGCAGTAGCGCTCCTTGTAGATGATCCCCTGCCACTGCCGCACCATGCCGTGGCCGCCGTTGTTGATGATGATCGTTTTCACCGCCAGGTTCTCGTCGAAGCAGGTCGCCAGTTCCTGGCTGTTCATCACGAACGAGCCGTCGCCGTCGATGTTGATGACGAGCCGGTTGGGGAAGGCCGCGGCCACCCCCATGGCGGCCGGCAGCCCGTAGCCCATCGTGCCCAGCCCGCCCGAGGTGAACCAGTGGCGCGGGTACTTGAACTTGTAGTACTGGGCGGCCCACATCTGATGCTGGCCCACGCCGGTCACGATCATGGCCTCGCCCCGGGTGAGGTCGGACACGGCCTGGATCACCTGCTGGGGCTTGATGACGTCGTCGCTCGGCTCGTAGCGAAGCGGGTGGAGCCGCCGCCACTCCTCGATCCGGGCCAGCCAGGCGCGCCGGGCGTCGCGCACCGCCAGCGGCAGGCCGTCCTTCCACTCCTCCCGCACCGCCCGGATGAGCGCCCGCAGCACGCGGCGGCAGTCGCCGACGATCGGCACGTCCACCTTGATGTTCTTGGAGATCGACGACGGGTCGATGTCGACGTGGACGATCGCCGCCCGGGGGGCGAAGGCGTCCACCCGTCCGGTCACCCGGTCGTCGAACCGCGCTCCCACCGCGATCAAGACGTCGGAATGGTGCACGGCCATGTTGGCGTAGTAGGTGCCGTGCATCCCCAGCATGTCCAGGGCCAGCCGGTGCTCGGACGGAAACGCGCCCAGCCCCATCAGCGTCGTCGTCACCGGGATCTCGGTCAGCTCGGCCAGCTCGCGCAGCTCCTCGTGGGCATCGGCCGAGATGACGCCCCCGCCCACGTAGAGCACCGGCCGCTCGGCGGTGGCGATGAGCCGGGCGGCGCGCTTGATCTGCCCGGGGTGCCCGTCGTAGGTGGGGTTGTAGGAGCGCAGGGCCACCCGCTCGGGCCAGACCAGCTCCGTCTCCTTGACCAGGATGTCCTTGGGCAGGTCGATGTGCACGGGACCCGGCCGGCCGGTGGCGGCGATGTGGAACGCCTCCCGGATCACCGGCCCCAGGTCCCGGCCGTCCTTGACCAGGTAGTTGTGCTTGGTGCACGGCCGGGTGATGCCGACGTTGTCGGCTTCCTGGAACGCGTCGTTGCCGATGAGGTGCGTCGGAACCTGACCGGTGAAGGCCACGATCGGGATGGAATCCATGTAGGCGTCCTGGAGCGCCGTGACCAGGTTGGTGGCGGCCGGCCCGGAGGTGACCAGGCACACGCCCACCCGGCCGGTGGCCCGCGCGTAGCCCTCGGCGGCGTGGCCGGCGGCGGCCTCCTGGCGCACCAGGATGTGGCGCAGGCCGGGGAAATCGTAGAGCGCGTCGTAGATGGGCAGGACGGCGCCTCCCGGCAGGCCGAAGATCACCTCCGCCCCTTCCCGCTTGAGGCACTCCAGCACGACACGGGCACCGGACATTCTCACGACACGTCCTCCTCCTAGAGCAGGCCGGCGGTGGCCAAGACTTCCTTGATGTCGTCGATGGCGTCGCCGTCCGGCGTGCCGAGCGGCGGCCGGCACGGTCCTCCGTAGAAGCCCTGCAGGTCGAGCGCCGCTTTGAGGCCCCCGATCCCGTAGCGGCCGGCGATACCGCGGTCGGCCGGCATCATCCGCGCCGCGATCTGCCGCGCCTCCTCCCAGCGCCCGCCCCGGGCCAGCGCGTAGACCTCGCACCACTCGCGGGGCGAGATGTTCCCGAGCGCCAGGATGCCGCCGGCGGCGCCGATGGCCAGCGCCGGCAGCAGGGCGGCCGCCGACCCGACCAGGACGTGGAAGGTCTTCGGCGTCTGGTCCAGGATCTGGGCGCACTGCGGGATGTTCCCCGAGGAGTCCTTGATCCCGACCACGTTCGGGTGCTGCGCGATCCGGGCCACGGTGTCGGGCTCCAGGTTGATGCCGGTATTGATCGGAAAGTTGTAGATGAGGATCGGGATCGGCGAGGCGTCCGCCACGGCCAGGTAGTGGCGGACCTGGGCCGCCGGCTGGCTGAACCCCCGCGTGAAGTAGTGCGGCGTGATCACGATCGCGGCGTCGGCGCCGATCTCGGCCGCCCGCCGCGTCTGACGGATCGTGTGCAGCGTGGAGTTGGCGCCGGTCCCGGCGATGAACTTTTTGTCGCGGGGGATGGCCTCCCGGGCGGCGAGCAGCACCTGGTCGCGCTCGGCCTCCGAGAGCATGGGGAACTCCCCGGTGGAGCCGAGCACCACGTAGCCCTGCAGGGCGGTCGTGTTGTAGCGCCGGATGTTGGCGGCCAGGCGGTCGGTCGCCACCTCGTCGCCGCGGAACGGGGTGGTCAGCGGGATATAGACGCCTTCGAAGCTAGCCATGGACGCCTCCGGGTACCGCCCGCTCCTTGAGCCGCGCCTGGGCGGCCGCCAGCCGGGCGATGGGGATCAGGGGCGGCGAGCAGGAGACGTAGGTCATCCGCACCCGGTGGCAGAACTCCACCGACGAGGGCTCGCCCCCGTGCTCGCCGCAGATGCCGACCTTGAGGTCGGGCCGGGTCCGCCGGCCGCGCTCGATGCCGATCCGGATCAGCTCCCCCACCCCTTCCTGGTCCAGGACCGAGAAGGGATCGTGGGGCAGGATGCCCTTCTGCAGGTACGCGGGCAGGAACTTCGCCACGTCGTCGCGGCTGTAGCCGTAGGTCAGCTGGGTGAGGTCGTTGGTGCCGAACGAGAAGAACTCGGCGCACTCCGCGATCTGATCGGCGATGAGCGCCGCCCGGGGCACCTCGATCATGGTGCCGACCGTGTAGCGCACCGGCACGCCCATCTCGGCCAGCACGCCGTCGGCCACCTTCTTGGTGTTCTCGTAGGTCAGCCGCATCTCGCCCACCGTGCCGGTGAGCGGGATCATGATCTCCGGCTCCACCCGGACCCCCTGCTCGGCCACGGTGCAGGCGGCCTCCATGATGGCCCGGACCTGCATGCCGTAGATCTCGGGGGCGGTGATCCCGAGCCGGCAGCCGCGGTGACCGAGCATGGGGTTGGCCTCGCGCAGGCTGTCGACCTTGGCGATCTTCTGCTCCAGGGCCGCCTGCCGCTCCGGGTTGACGCCGAGAGCGTCCAGCCGCGCCCGCTCCTCGATCATCTCCCGGAACTCCCGCGGGTTGGCCAGGAACTCGTGCAGCGGCGGGTCCAGCAGCCGGATGGTCACCGGCAGGCCGTCCATCGCCTGGAAGATGCCGATGAAGTCCTCGCGCTGGAACGGCAGCAGGCGCGCCACCGCCGCCCGCCGCGCGGCCGGATCGGCGGCCATGATCATCTCGCGCACGATCGGGATGCGGTCCGGCTGGAAGAACATGTGCTCGGTGCGCACCAGCCCGATCCCCTCGGCGCCGTACTCCCGCGCCCGGCGGGCGTCCTCCGGCGTGTCGGCGTTGGCGCGTACGCCGAGCGTCCGGTAGCGGTCGGCCCAGCCGAGGTACACGCGTACCTCCTCGGGGAGGTCGCCGCCCACGGTCTCGATCGGGTCCAGGAAGACTTCCCCGGTCCCCCCGTCCACCGAGATCACGTCGCCCTCGCGGACGACGCGCCCCCCGGCCTCGAACAGCCGGCGCTCCTCGTGCACGGTGATGTCGCCGGCGCCGACCACGCAGGGCTTCCCCATCCCCACGGCCACCACCGCCGCGTGCGAAGTGCGGCCGCCGCGCGCGGTCACCACCCCCTGGGCGGCGTACATGCCGGCCACGTCCTCGGGCGAGGTCTCCGGGCGCACGAGGATGACACGCTGCCCGGCGCGGGCCCACTCCACCGCCCGGTCGGCGTCGAACACGACATGGCCGACCGCCGCGCCCGGCGCCGCCGGCAGGCCGGTGGCCAGGCGCCGCCCCTCGGCGATCGCCGCCTGCTTGGCGCGGTCGTCGAAGACGGGATGGAGCAACTCGGTGAGGGACTGGGGCGGGACGCGCATGAGCGCGGTGTGCTGGTCGAGGACGTGCTCGCGGACCAGGTCGACGGCGACCCGGACGGCGGCCCGGGCCGAGCGCTTGCCGGACCGCGTCTGCAGGATGTAGAGCCGCCCCCGCTCGATGGTGAACTCGATGTCCTGCATGTCCTTGTAGTGGCGCTCGAGCCGGTCGGCGATGGTCAGGAGCTCCTCGTAGATCGCCGGCATGCGCTCCCGCAGCGCCTCGATCCGCAGCGGTGTCCGCAGCCCGGCCACGACGTCCTCGCCCTGGGCGTTGGGCAGGAACTCGGCGTAGAAGCGGCGCTCGCCGGTGCGCGGGTCGCGGGTGAAGCCGACGCCGGTTCCGGAGTCCTGGCCGAGGTTGCCGAAGACCATGGCCATGACGGTGCAGGCCGTGCCCCACTCGGCCGGGATGTTGTGGATGCGCCGGTACTCCACCGCCTTCTTGGCCCACCAGGAGTCGAACACGGCGTTGATGGCCAGGCCGAGCTGCTCCCGCGGGTCCTGGGGAAAGGGCGCGCCGCTGCGGGCCACGACCAGGTCCTTGTAGGCCTGGACCAGGCGGCGCAGCTCGTCCGCCGGCAATTCGGAATCGGCGACGGCGCCGACCCGGCGCCGGCCGGCCTCCAGGAGCTCGTCGAAGGCCTCGCGCCGGATCCCCAGCACGACGGTGCCGAACATCGTCAGGAACCGCCGGTAGCAGTCCAGCGCGAACCGCTCGTCGCCGGTCCGGCCCGCCAGGCCCTCGACCGTCTTGTCGTTGAGCCCGAGGTTGAGGATGGTCTCCATCATGCCCGGCATCGAGACCCGGGCGCCCGAGCGTACCGAGACCAGCAACGGCCGCTCCGGATCCCCGAACTTCAGCCCCGTGTCCTCCTCCAGCCGGGCCAGCGCCTCGGCCACCTGGGCGTCGAGGCCGTCCGGCCACTGCCGGCCGCCCCGGGTGTAGTGCGCCCACGCCTGCGTGGTGATCGTGAACCCCGGGGGCACCGGGATGCCGAGGTTGGTCATCTCCGCCAGCTCGCAGCCCTTGCCGCCGAGCAGGTTGCGCATCAGCGACGAACCTTCCGCCCGGCCACGACCGAACGAGTAGACGTACTTGTCCATGGACGTGCCGTCTCCGCCCGCCCCAGGGCCGAAAAAGTCTTTTCAGGCTACCGGATAGCGCCGATCCGTGTCAACGCGTCCTTCCCCGAAACAGCGAGGGCCACGAGCGTCTTCCGCCCGTGGCCCTCGCCGCAACCCTGCCACGGGCCGCCTGCCCGTGGCATCCCGCGCCGGCTACACCGCGGGTGCTCCGGGCAGGCCCGGCAGCGCCAGGAGCAGGAGCCCCCGCGACAGCCCGCGCGGCGTCCTCACCGTCATGACGCGCGGCAGTATAGGCAGCCCGCGGCGGACCGTCAAGGCGTCGCCGGCGGCGCGCCCTCGGATCGCAGCACGAGCGCTTCGACCGCGCGGATGTGCTCGTGCATGGCCCGCTCGGCGGCGACCGCGTCGCGCCGCCGGATGGCGTCGAGCACCCGCCGGTGGTCCTGGTGAGAGCGCAGCGGTCGTCCCGGCGTCGTCAGCGACTCCTCCCGGCTTTGAGCCAGCAGGTCCATGATGCCGTGGACCAGCCGGCTGATGGCCCGGTTGTGGGCGGCGGCGGCGATGGCGGCATGGAACTCGCCGTCCTGGGTGAGACCGGTCCGCCCCTGCGCGATCTCCTTCGCCTGCTCATCCAGGATGCGCTCCATGTCGTGGATCTCGTCCGGCGTCGCCCGCCGGGCCGCCAGGCCGGCGATGGCCGGCTCCAGCAGCCGCCGCGCCTCGAAGAGCTCGGCGATGGCCTCCCGCTGCGACGCCACGACCATGGCCAGGGGCTCGACCAGCGTCTCCACCGACACCGACCGCACGAACGTGCCCTCGCCGGGCCGGATCTCGATCAGTCCCAGGGTCTCCAGGGCCCGCAGCGCCTCGCGGACCGAGGTCCGGCTGACGAGGAACTTCTCGGCCAGATCGCGCTCGGGCGGCAGCCGGTCGCCGCTCTTGAGACGGCCCTCGGCGATCATCGCCTTGATCTGCCGGACGATCTCCTCGTAGATCCGTGTCGACTTCACGGGGCCGACCTGCGCCCAGTCCATCCGTCACTCCTTGACCGGCGCCTCGCCCTCGGCCGAACGGGCGGCGGCCTGCCGCGCTTCCAGGCGCACCGAGATGACCGAGGCCGCGATGCTGGCGGCCAGGAGCGTGCTGATGACCGCCAGCGAGAGGGCGGGCGGTACCTTGTAGAAGTCGGCCACCAGCATCTTGAGACCGACGAAGACCAGGACCGCCGACAGCCCGTAGCGGAGGTACCGGAAGTACTCGAGCACTCCGGCGATCAGGAAGAACAGCGCCCGCAGGCCCAGGACGGCGAAGATGTTCGAGGTGTAGACGATGAACGGGTCCCGGGTGATCGCCAGGATGGCGGGGACCGAGTCCACCGCGAACACCACGTCGGTGCTCTCCACCACCAGCAGGACCAGCAGCAGCGGCGTCGCCACCCGGCGGCCGGTCGCGGTGCGGACGATGAACCGGGAGTCCTCGTAGGCCGGGGTGACGGGCAGGAACCGCCGGGCCAGCCGGAGCACCGGGTTCTTCTCCGGCTCGATGTGCTCATCGGACTGGAAGGCCAGTCGGACCCCGGTCAGGATCAGGAAGGCCCCGAACACGTAGATGATCCAGTGGAAGAGGTTCAGCAGCGCGATGCCGCCGGCGATGAACAGCCCGCGCATGATGATGGCGCCCAGGATGCCGTAGAAGAGCACCCGGTGCCGCGACTCGGGCGGCACCCGGAAGTAGGTGAAGATCACCAGGAAGACGAAGAGGTTGTCGACGCTCAGCGACCACTCGACCACATAGCCGGTGATGAACTCCAGGCTCTTGGCGCCGCCCATCCAGAAGGCCACGACGGCGGCGAAGGCGGCAGCCAGCCCCACCCACACCGCGCTCCAGGCCGCCGCCTCCCGCAGCGACACCCGGTGCCCCTCTCGGGAGAACACCAGGAGGTCGATCGCCAGCATGCCGATGATGAACGCCAGGAAGCCGACCCAGGCCCACAGCGGGACCGGAAACGCGGGTTCCATGATCGTGTCGCCTTCTCCTCAGGTCTCGCGCGGCGCCGCCGACGGGCGGGCGGCGGTCACGCCCCGCCAGCGCCGCCACCACGGCGTGAGCAGGGGCAGGGCGAAGAACAGCAGGGCCGCCGCGGTGATGCCGGCGGCGATCGGCCGGGTGGCGAAGATCGTCAGCGAGCCCTGCGACATGATCAGGCTCTGGCGCAGGGCGTTCTCGGACATGTCACCCAGCACCAGCGCTAGCACCAGCGGGGCCAGCGGGTAGTCGAGCTTCTTGAAGAGATACCCGATCACGCCGAAGATCAGCATGTACCAGATGTCGATCATGCTGGTGTGGACGGCGTAGGCCCCGATCGCACAGACGATGACGATCAGCGGCGTCAGGACGGCGAACGGGATGCGCAGGATGGCGGCGAAGAGCGGCACGAGCGTGAGGACCATCAGCACGCCGATGACGTTGCCAGTGTACATGCTGGCGATCAACCCCCAGACGAAATCCGGGCGGTCCACGAACAGCATGGGCCCGGGCTGCAGCCCCCAGATGATGAGGCCGCCCAGCATCACCGCCGCCGTCGGCGAGCCGGGGATGCCGAGGGTGATCATGGGCAGCATGGCCGCCACGCCGGCGGCGTGGGCGGCGGTCTCGGGCGCGACGATGCCTTCCAGCTCTCCCTTGCCGAACCGCTCCGGGTGGCGGGAGAAGCGCTTGGCGAAGGCGTAGCTCATGAACGAGGCCGGGGTGGCGCCGCCCGGCTTGAACCCCATCCAGAACCCGATCAGCGAGCCGCGCAGGAACGTGCGGCCGTACCGGGGAAGGATCTTCCAGGTCTCGAGGACGACCCGGCGGTTGATCCGGGCCCGGGCGCCCTCGAACCGCAGCCCCTCCTCCACCGACAGCAGGATCTCGCCGATCCCGAACAGGCCGATGACGGCCACGATGAAGTCGAAGCCCTTCATCAGGTCGGTGAAGCCGAAGGTCAGCCGCAGCTGGCCGGTGACGATGTCCAGCCCCACCGAGGCCAGGATGAAGCCGACCAGGATCGAGGCGAACGACTTCAGCGGATGGCCCCCGCCCAGCCCGACGAAGGAGGAGAAGGTCAGCAGCTGGATGGCGAAGAACTCGGGCGGGCCGAACTTGAGCGCCACCTCGGCCAGCAGCGGGGCGAAGAACGTGATCAGCACGATCGAGAAGAACGCCCCGACGAAGGAGGCGGTGAAGGCGGCGGTGAGGGCCTGGCCGCTCTGCCCCTGCCGGGCCAGCGGGTAGCCGTCGAAGGTGGTGGCCACCGACCACGGCTCGCCGGGGATGTTGAACAGCACCGACGTGATGGCGCCGCCGAACAGGGCCCCCCAGTAGATCGAGGTCAGCAGGATGATGGCCGAGGTCGGGGGCATGGTGAAGGTCAGGGGCAGCAGGATGGCAACGCCGTTGGCTCCGCCCAGCCCGGGCAGCACGCCGATGACCGTGCCGAGCAGGATGCCGATCACGGCCACCATCAAGTTGAACGGCGTGACGGCGACCTGGAAACCGAGGAGCAGGTTGTCGAGGCCCACCGCTCAGTATCCCAGCCAGGCCTCGAGGGGCCCCTTGGGCATCGGGACCAGGAACCAGCGCTCGAAGACGAGGAAGGCGACGACGGGCACCACGACCGCGACCGGCAGGACGACGGCCCAGCGGTGGCCGCCGGTCCAGCGCATCGAGAACGCCAGGTACAGACCGGCCGCCGCGTAGAGCCCGAGGCCGCCCCACGGGCCCGGCGGGTCGATCACCACCACGAAGCCCGCCAGCGGGCCGAGCACGCTGAGCACCGGGCGGAGCCGTTCCCGGCTCACCAGCGGCCGGGCCGGCGCCGACCCCAGCGCCCGGACGAACAGGACGCCGGCGGTGGCGACGAGGAAGACCGCCAGCCAGA
>DATLZL010000419.1:0-4145 GCA_035574035.1 Binatia bacterium
GCCCCGGACCCCGCGCGTCGGTGCAGCCCAGCCGCCACGGGTGCCTGCGGCCGCCGCCCTCGTGGTCCTCTGACCCCTCTCCCGACCCCGCCCCGGCTCCGGGCGCCGCCCCCGTGGTCCTCTGCCCTCTCCCCGATCCCCGACCTGACTCCGAGCGCCGATCACGCGGCGGCGCGCTCGCGCACGGCCTCTTCCTGGCCGCAGACCGGGTCCCGGATCGTCAGGACCGGGCACGGCGCCGTCCGCACGATCCGCTCGGCGACCGAGCCGATCAGCAGGCGGTTGAGCCCCGTGCGCCCATGCGTGCCCACGACGATCAGGTCCGCGCCCATCTCCCGCGCCGCCTCCACCACCTCGTCGGCCGGGGTGCCGACCCGGATCGCGGTGCTCACGCTGAGGCCCGAAGCCCGGGCCGTCTCGGCCTGGCGCTCCAGCCGGTCCTGGGCCCAGCGCCGCTGGTCTTCCTCCAGACGGGCCAGGTCGGGAGCGGCACCTTCGGCGAAGGCGTACGCCGGCAGCGGTGACTGCACGTGGACGATCGCCAGCGTCGAATCCATCGCCCGGGCCAGGGCCGTCGCGGCCCGGAGCGCGGCATCGGCACATGCGGAGAAGTCGGTGGCCACCAGGATGCGCTTGAAGATCATGCCGGTTCGTGGTGCAACGCCGGTGCCAGGCGGCAGGGCCGCCGCCCGTAGTACGGTGGGAGTCGTGCGGAGCCGCCGCCGGGCCCTCGGCCAGCACTTTCTGCGCGATGCCGCGATCGCCCGGGCCATCGTCGACCTGGTCGCCCCCACGTCCGGCGACCTGGCTGTGGAACTCGGGCCGGGACGGGGTGCGCTGACCGGTGAGCTGCACCGCCGGGCCGGCCGGGTGATCGCTCTCGAGATCGACCCTGCTCTGGCCGCGGACCTGCGCGAGCGGCTCCCCCGGGTGGAAGTGCGGGAGGCCGACGCGCGGACCTGGGACTACCGTGCGCTGCCGCGGCCGCAGGACGGGCGCGTGCTCGTGGTCGGCAACTTGCCGTACAGCGTCGCGAAGCCGATTGTCATGGCTCTCATCGACGCCGGCCCGACGATCGACGAGATGGCCCTGATGCTCCAGCGCGAGGTCGCCGAGCGCCTGGCGGCCGCCCCCGGCAGCCGCACCTACGGAAGCCTGAGCGTCCTCACCCAGCTCCACTGCGACGTCCGCCTGGCCCTGCGCGTGCCACCCGGGGCGTTCCAGCCACCGCCCAAGGTGGAGTCGGCCGTGGTCCATCTCCGGGTCCTGGCTTCCCCGCGCGTGCCGCTGGCCGACGAGCGGCGCTTCCGCTCCGTCGTCCGCGCGGCCTTCGCTCAGCGCCGGAAGATGGTGGCCAATGCTCTGGCGGGGGGCCTGGGGCTGCCGGTGGAGGCAGTACGCCGCTCGCTGGAGCAGGTGGGAGTCGACGCGAGCCGGCGGGCCGAAACCCTCACAATTCCTGAGTTCGCTCGGGTGGCATCCGGGCTATCCTTGTAGCCGTGCTGGATCCGTCCTCCCGATCCAGGCTGGTTCTCGTCTGCGTCCTGGTCCTCGGATGTGCGGCGGCGGTCTGGGGCACCCGGCAGGCCCCCGCCCCCGAGCCTGCATCCCAGGAGGCGGAGGTGGCCGGGCCGGCGGCCGGTCCCGGAGAGGAGTCGAAGGCTCAGCCTTCTCGGGCTCCCGAGCGCCAGGAAACCGTCGTGGTCAAGCGCGGACAGACCTTCGTGACTGCGATCCGGGCGGCGGGCGTCGAGGCCAGACCCGCCGCGGAAGCGGCCGCGGCGCTGACCGGGGCCGGCGCCGACCTTCGCCGGCTCAGGGCAGGGCAGACGATCGAGATCACGTGGAGCGCCTCGGGGGAGCCCTCCTCCATCGCCTGGCAGGCCGGCCCCTGGCTGGGCTATGCCGCCGTGGCGGGCGAGGGCGGCTGGAGCGGCAAGCGCTTCGAGACCCAGCCCGACGTACGGGTCGCGGCGGTGGCGGGCGAGGTGGAGACGTCGCTCTTCCAGGCGGTGGAGGATGCCGGCGAGACGGCGCCGCTCGTGCTCGAGCTGGTCCGGATCTTCGAGTCCGACTTCGACTTCACCGTCGACACCCAGCGCGGTGACCGCTTCCGCCTGCTGGTCGAGAAGCGCTACGCCGGGGAAACCTTCGTGTCGTACGGGCGCGTGCTGGCCGCCCAGTACCGGACGGCCGGCCGCACGCTCACCGGCATCGGCTACGCCCGCCGGGCCGACCAGCGCGTAGCCTACTACGACCTGAGCGGCCAGTCGCTGCGCAAGACCTTCCTGAAGTCGCCGCTGGAATTTTCCCGCATCACCTCCGGCTTCTCGTACGCCCGGCCTCACCCGATCCTCGGCGGCGTCCGGCCCCACCTGGCCATCGATTACGCGGCGCCGGTCGGCACGCCGGTGCGGGCGGTGGCCGACGGCGTGGTGCTGGTGGCGGGCTGGAACGGCGGCAACGGCATCCAGGTCCACCTGCGCCACCGTTCGGGCTACGAGACGATCTACAACCACCTCTCGCGCGTCGCCAAGGGCGTCCGGCCGGGCGTGCGCGTGAGCCAGCGGCAGGTCATCGGGTACGTCGGTGCCACCGGGCTGGCGACCGGCCCGCACCTGGACTACCGCGTCCGCCGCCACGGCGTGTTCGTCAATCCGCTCAGCGAGAAGTTCCTGCCCGGCGAGCCGATCGTTGCCGCCGAGAAGCCGGCCTTCACCCGCCACGCCCGCGCGCTGATCGAGCGCCTGGACCAGGAAGCCCCCTTCGATGCCGCTTCTGGCGAGACCGCCGGCCGGCTCTAACCCGGACTGGCCGCGCCGCCCGGCGCCGGCGCGCACTCAGGCGTCGGCTCTCGCCGCTCCAGTATCGTCCGGGTCCGGGCCAGTAGGTCCCGCACCAGGGTGAGGTCGGGCTCGTACTCGCCGCCTCGGGCGGCCTCACCGCGCACCTCGAGCGCCTCGGTAAGGTAGCGCGCTGCGGTAGCTGGGCGGCCTTCGCCGAGGGCGAGCGTGGCCAGGTGCACGCGGGCCGGGACCAGCGTGGGGTCGGCGTCGAGCGCGGTCTCGAGCGTCAGCACGCCCTGCTCCCGTTCGCCGACGCTCAGCAGGGTCGCCCCGAGGTTCTGGAGGGCGATGGCCACCACGCCGGGCGGCAGGCTCAGGCGGCTCACGCCGGTCAGGCGGAGGGCGCGCCGGTAGGCGTCGATGGCGGCCCGGAGTTCGCCCAGCAGGACCAGGGTGTCGGCGAGCTGGAACCAGCCGGGCGCGTAGTCGGGCTCCTCGGCCAGGTGCCGCTCGAGCAGCCGGCGGTTGCGACGGGCCTTGGCGGCCAGCGCCTCCGGCGAGCGCTGGTAGCCGGTGTGCAGGATCTCGACGCCCGGCAGCCGCTCGACTCGGCCGTGGGCGGCCAGGCTGCCGATCACCTGCTCGTGCACGCGGCCCTCGAAGCGGACGCCGGGCAGGCGCCGGAACAGGCGCACGAACCAGTTGACGCGCACCAGGCCGCCGTCGCCGGTGGTCGGGCAGAGCAGCTTGAGCTCCCAGCCGGCCAGGTCGGCCGGCGCCTCGGCGCAGGCCTGCCTGAGCCGGGGCCCGGAGCCCTCCTGGAGGACTTCGTCGGCGTCGAGGACCAGGATCCAGTGCCCCGTGGCCCGGGCGAGCGAGGCGTTGCGGGCGGCGGCGAAGTCCTCCTGCCAGGCGACGTGCTCGACCCGGGCGCCCCAGGCACGGGCAATCTCGGGCGTGGTGTCCTCGGAGCCAGTGTCGATGACGACGATCTCGTCGACCCAGGGGCGCGCGGCCTCGAGCGTGCGCGGCAGCACAGCCGCCTCGTTGCGGACGATCATGCAGAGCGAGAGCAGCGGCTCGGCCTCGCCCGCCACGCTCAGACCTCGGCCGGGGCGCCGGCGAGCGCCTCGAGGGCGGCGCGGGCGGCGGTGTCGTTGGGGTCGATCCGGGCCAGGCGCTCGAGCAGCGGGCGGGCCAGGTCGTCCCGGCCGAGCGCCAGGGCGCAGTGGGCGGCGCCGAGCAGGGCCCGGCGGTCGTTCGGGTCCTCGCTCACCAGCCGGGCGAAGCCGCCGAGGGCCTCCACGAGGCGCCCGGCTTCGGCCAGGCGGCTCAGCGCTCCGAGGCGCTCGGCCCGGG
>DATLZL010000420.1:0-4616 GCA_035574035.1 Binatia bacterium
GTCCGGCGTAGTAGGGAACAGCACCCGCAACCGCGGGGCGTCCACGCCGAGCAGCACCGAGCCGTGCTGCAGAAAACAGGCGCCCTGGCGCCGCTGGGCGCTGCCGACCAGCTTGCGCCCGCTCACCTCGATCTCCCACCGCCCCGTCCGGGCGAAGCAGAAGGCCGGCGCCGGCCCTTCGGTCTCCGGGACGGCGACGACCTCGGCCGCGGCGCCGAGCGCGCACAGCCCGTGCCGGAGCGCCAGGGCGATCCACCGGTAGGTCCCGAGGAGGTCGCTGATGCCGCCGATGTCGTCGGCCGTCGCCGTCACGCTGTAGGTCAGCTCGCGTTCCGGCCCATCGTGGTAGATGGCGCTGCCGCCGGTCGGGCGGCGCACGAGCCCCACGCCCAGGCGGCGGCAGGCGGCCGCGTCCACGCTGCCGTCGAGGGGCTGGCCGTAGCCGAGCGAGACGGTCGGCGGCGCCCAGGCGAAGAACCGGAGCGTCGGCGGCGACGTCCCCGCCTGCCGGCCGCGCCAGAGGGCCTCGTCCACGGCCATGTTGGTGGCGCCGTCGGTCGGCTCGGTGACGAGCAGGCGCCAGGTCCGCGTCATCGGCGTCAAAAGTACCACGGCCGAGGGTGGGCGCCGCGGCCAGGCGGCGTTTGACAGGCCGGCCGTGGTCGGCCAGAGTGCGGCCATGCCGGCGCTCGCCCGGGAGCGCCGCCCACGGCGGTGCGAGGCGGCAGCGGACGAACGACGGGAGGCCAGGTCTCGACGATGTTCCAGGGATTCGCCGAGCGACGCGTGACGAGCGAGGACGCCGACCTCTACGTGCGGCTCGGCGGCGGCGGCCCGCCGCTCCTGCTCCTGCACGGCTATCCGCAGACGCACGTCATGTGGCACGCCGTGGCCCCGCGGCTGGCCCGCCGCTTCACCGTGGTCCTGGCCGACCTGCGCGGCTACGGTCGGAGCCGGGGGCCGAAGCCGGACCCCGAGCACCGCGGCTACTCCAAGCGCGCCATGGCCGAGGACGCCCGCCGGGTGATGGCCGCGCTCGGGCATGGGCGCTTCTTCGTCGCCGGCCACGACCGGGGCGGCCGCGCGGCCTACCGCCTGGGCCTCGACCACCCCGAGTGCGTGGCCGGGCTGGCCGTGCTCGACATCATCCCCACGATCGAGCAGTGGGAGCGCCTGGACTGGCGGCGGGCGCTCTCCACCTTTCACTGGCCGTTCCTGGCCCAGCCGGCGCCCCTGCCCGAGCGGCTGATCGGTCACGACCCGGACTTCTGGGCCCGCCACCTGCTCGAGCGCTGGGCCGGTCGCCGCGACGCGCTGGACCCGGCCGCCGTCGAGGAGTACCTGCGGGCGTTCCGGCAGCCCTCGGTGATCGAGGCCTCGTGCGAGGACTACCGGGCCGGCGCCGGCGTGGACGTCGAGGACGACCGCGCCGACCGTCAGGCCGGGCGGCGCCTCACCTGCCCCACGCTCGTGATCTGGGGGCGCCGCTACCTGGCCGCGAAGACGGAGTCGCCGGCCAAGGTCTGGCGGTCGTGGGCCGAGGACGTCACCGAAGTCGGCCTCGACTGCGGCCACTTCGTGGCCGAGGAGGAGCCCGAGGCCTGCGCCCGGGCGCTCGAGGAGTTCTTCGGCCGACTACGGTAGGAGGTCGGCGACGCGCACGCCGGTCTCCGGCCGGGCCAGCGGCGAGACGACCGCGGCGGGCCCGTGGACGGTGATCTCGTGATAGCGCCAGCCGAACTCCGCCGACGGATCGACGTCCGGCTGGCGCGCCACCTCGAGCATGCGGTCGATGAGGTTCACGATCCAGTAGTCCTCGACACCCGCCCCGCGCGTAGAGGCCGCCCTTGCGCCGCCGGTCGAAGGCGAGGCTGGCGTCCGCGACCTCGACGACGAGCGAGGGCCGGGTCGGGTGGCGGTCACGGTAGTCGCGCGGCGTGCCCGGGACGACGACGACATCGGGCTCGCGCTCGGAGTCCTCGTCCAGCGCCACCGGGTCCCGGACGCGAACCAGCCAGCCGGGGCCGAACGCCTCGCGCAGCGCCTGCGCGACCAGGGCGACCGCGGTCGCATGAGGGCTGCCCTTCGGCTCGGCCACGACGAGGTGGCCGCCGATCAGCTCGACCGGCTCGTCCTCGTGGACGATGCCGCACTCGACGAGCCCCTCGTACCCCCGGCGGCTCCAGCGCCGGATGGAGAAGGGCTCGCTCCCCACGGCGCGATGCTAGCCGGGGCGCCGGAGCCCGGTCAATGTCTCCTCATGGCGGCAACGTGGCCCCGAGCGGCGCACCGCCGCCCACGGCCCGCACGCGGCGGTCCGGCGCCGGGCCCGCCACACGATCGGCGGGACGGCGGCCAGCACCAGCATCACCAGCGTACCGGGCGCCGGGACGGCGGCCGCGGTCTCGGGCGTGGCGCGGACCACGACCTGACGGCCGTCGGTCAGCTGGGCCCAGAACGAGAGCTCCCCGGAGTCGTTGAGGCCGTCGCGGAAGAACCCCAGGTTGCCGGTGGTCAGGACGGGAAACGCGGAGTTACCGATGGTAGTGCCGAACAGCGAGTCACCCTGGCAGATCACCCGGTCGTTGACGACGTCGGGTCCGGTGAGGATGCAGTCCCCACCCGCGTCCAGGTTGGCCAGGAACGCGACCTCGCCCAGGTTGTTGATCGCCACTTCGCGATTGGCAAGAACGATGTTCAGGGGGCCCGAGCTGTCGGCGACCGTCGTGATCGGCCCGCCCTCACCGGTGAAGATGCCGCCGGAGGGGTTGAAGCCCCGAAACGCGACCGTGCCCGCATTGTTGATCGCCGGTGGGGCGCCGAGGATGGTGAACCCGCTGGTGGTGGAGGCGATGGTGGTGAGGGGCCCGCCGTCGCCCGTCAAGATGCTGAGGCTGCAGGAGGGCGGGCAGGGGTCGCCGTCGCCGTGGCGTGCGTTGAACGCCACCGTGCCGGCGTCGTTGATCATCGGATTGCTCAGCAAAGGGCCCAGGAGGAACGGGCCGGGAACCGTGGCGATGGTCGTGGTCGCGCCGCCCGAGCCGGTGAAGATTCCCTGTCCGCCCGCATCGAGGGTGGCGGAGAAGGCCACCACACCCGAATGGTTGATCGAAGGATTGCCGAAGCCGGTGTCGAAGTCGCCGGCGGAATCGGCGATCGTCGTCAGTGGCCCGCCGTTGCCGGCGAAGATGCCCCGCACACCGCTGTCCAGAACCGCGAAGAACGCCACCGTTCCGGCGTCGTTGATCACCGCCACGCCGCCGGTGAAGGTGGAGATGGGGCCGTTGCTGTCGGCGATGGTGGTGACCGCGCCGCCGGACCCGGTGAAGAATCCGACCCCGCCGGCGTCGAGGCCGGCGTTGAACGCCACCGTGCCGGCGTTGTTGATCGAGACGAACCGCCCGAAGCCGCTGAACGGGCCGGTGGTGTCGGCGATGAGCGTGAAGTCGTAGGTGACGGCCGCCGACGCGGGCGCGGCGAGCCACGCGATGGCAACGGCCAGGGCTACCGCCGAGCGCTTGACGAGTGTCCGCATGGTCCTTCCCCCGATCCTCCGCCGCGGTTGTGCCCGGCCGGCGGCTTTGCTATGGCATGCCTCCTACCTCCCGACCGCACGGCGAGCTCGGGCCCCGGGCCCGTGGTGGGCCGCCCGCTCGTCAGCGCGGCCGAGCCCGCCCCGGGGCAGCTCTCCCCGCGACTCCGCCAGACGCTCGCCTGCCTCGTCGAAGGCGATACCGAGAAGCAGGTCGCCGCGCGCCTGGGCGTGAGCCCGACCACCGCCCACGAGTACGTGACCGCGCTCTACCGGCGCTTCGGCACGGCCCGGGGGACGCCCGGGCTTGCTCCCCTGTGTACGCTGGCGGTGTCCCTTCCGGACAGGAGGCCACCATGGCGGTGAAGCGACCCCAGGACATGGCGCGCGCGTGGCAAGAGGCCCTCAACCGCGGCGATCTCGAGGAGCTCGTCGCCCTGTACGAGCCGAACGCCACCCTGATTCCCCAGCCGGGGCGCACCGTCACCGGCCCCGGGATCCGCGAGGCGCTCGGTCCCTTCCTCGCCACAAAGCCCCGCATCTCGCTGCGCTCGACGAACATCATCGAGTGTGACGGCATCGCGCTGATCTACGGTGCCTGGACGATGCAGGGCACCGGGCCCGACGGCCAGCCCGTCGAGATGCAGGGGCAGAGCACCGAGGTCCTGCGCCGCCAGGCCGACGGCACCTGGCGGTATCTGATCGACGACCCGTACAGCGTGCGCGAGGCGTAGCGGGCGCCCGTCGGGGGTGCCGGGAGGCGGGACGGGGTCGGCGGAGATCTCTGCCGACCTCGTTCGCTCCGGGGAACGGACGGCCCGGCAGGCGGTCGGAGCAATGCGCGGCAGGACCAGGCGCCCTTCGGGCTCGGCATGACGACCGTCGACGTCCCGTGCGTGATCCCGAACATCCGCATGGAGCACCTGGAAGCCGCCGCCCATACCCGCATCGGCTGGTTCCGCTCGGTCTCGAACATCCCCCACGCCTTCGCCGTGCCGTCCTTCGTGGCCGAGCTGGCGGCGGCCGGGCGGGACCACCGCGACGTCCTGCTCGCGCTGATCGGCCCCGACCAACGGTGACGATC
>DATLZL010000421.1:0-2963 GCA_035574035.1 Binatia bacterium
AGACGTCCACCGGGGGCCGGGCGATGCCGAACCGCCGGTAGTGGTTGCGGGCGTCGAGGCTGGGCATCCAGACGACCCGGCCCACGCCCTCGGCGCCGCCGCCGCGGAAGTCCACCATGGCCTGCACCGCGGCCGGGTTCACGCCGCCGGTCGGCCAGTTGAAGACCACCCCGCCGAAGGTGCGCACCTCCGGCACCGCCGCGTTGGCCGCCGCCGCCCGGGTGACCGTCTCGAAGGCGCCGCCCTTGAGCACGATGGCCCGGAGCCCGGCCGCCCGCGCGGTCCGGGCCGCCTCGATCGCGCTCACCGTGCGGTCGAAGGTGTCGGGCCGGGTGTGGACGTGGAAGTCGATCATCCCGGCCGCCAGCGGCACCGGTTCCACCTCCCGCGGCGCCGCTGCGGCGGCGACCGAGCCGGCGATCCCGCACATCGCCGGACTCAGCGCGCCCCGGCGGCGCGCTCGTAATACGTCAAGTCGATGTAGCGCATCGGGTCGGTCAGCTCCTTGCGGGGCCGGCCGTACTCGCTCCGCAGCCGCAGCACCGTCCGCGCCCCCTCCAGGTCAACGGCCGCCTGGCGGTCGAAGCCGCCCGTGGGCGCCAGCAGCACGTCGGAGGTGCGGGCGGCGAGCTCGGGCCTCATGCCCCGCACGTTCCGCTGCAGCATCTGGAGCGCTTCGGCCCGGTTGGCGGGGTCGTAGAGCCAGCCGAGGCCGGCCCGGTAGGCGCGGATGTAGCCGACGAGTCGGTCAGCGTTGGCGCGGGCCCAGCCCCGGCGGGCGGCGCCCACCAGCCCCTGGTAGCGGCCGAGCACGTCCACGGCGTTGCCCAGCCGGCGAAAGCCGGCCGCCTCGGCGAGGATCTCGAACGGCGTGATGAGCAGCGTGCCGGCGTGCTTCTTCTCCCGCAGGGCTTCCCAGCGCTGGAGCACCCCGCCGGCGCGCACCAGCGTGTACTCGCCGGCGCCGAGCCCGTTGAGCTGGAGCATCTTCTGGAGCACGAAGGCGTAGCCGGTCGTCAGCGCATCCACCGAGAGCTCCCGGCCCCGGAGGTCGGCGTAGCTCTGCACCTCGGGGACCACGACCAGGCGCAGGAAGCCGTTGTCGCCCCCCATGAAGACGAAGAGGTCCGGGGCGACGGTTACCTCGGCCTCCCCCTGCCCCTCCTGGTAGGCCACCACGTTGTCGAAGGCGGTCATGGCGATGTCGAAGGCGCCCTCGATCAGGCCCTTGAGCTGAAAGGCCGAGCCCGGGGTGAACGTGAGCTTGACGTCCAGCCCCTCCCGGGCGAAGTAGCCCTTCTCCTGGGCGGCCCAGATCGGCCAGTTGAAGCCGCCCGGAAAGACGATCACCTGGAGCGGCGACGGCGACTGGGCGGCGGCGCCGGCCGGCGCGGCCAGTACCGCCAGCCCGATGAGCACGGCGAGCGCGGTGATCATGCCCTCTCCTCCTCGTCGAGGTCTTCTCCGAGATAGGCGCCCCGGAGGTGCGCCTGCGCCAGCAGCTCGGCCGGGCGGCCGGCGGCGACCACGCGGCCGCCCTCCAGCACGTACGCCCGCCCGGCGATCTCCAGGGCCTTGGCGACGTTCTGCTCGATCAGCAGGACCGAGACGCCGTCGCGGTGGATGCCGCCGAGGACCTCGAACACCTGGTCCACGACGGCCGGAGCTAGGCCGAGCGAGGGCTCGTCCACCAGCAGCAGGCGCGGCCGGGCCATCAGCGCCCGGCCGATCGCCAGCATCTGTTGCTGGCCCCCGGAGAGCGCCCCGGCCAGCTGGCGACGCCGCTCCCGCAGGATGGGGAAGAGGCGGTAGACGCGCTCCAGCATCTCCGTCCGGCGAGGCCGGGCCTCGGCCCGGTAGCCGCCGAGCTCCAGGTTCTCCTCCACCGTCATGCTCCCGAACAGACGGCGGCCCTCGGGGACCAGGGCCACGCCCCGCCGGCACATCTCCTGGGGCGAGGCGTGGGTGCAGTCGGCCCCGTCCAGCCGCAGCCGGCCGCCCCGGATCGCCAGCAGGCGCGCGATCGCGTTGACCAGCGTCGTCTTGCCCGCCCCGTTGGGGCCCACGACCGCCACCAGCTCGCCGGGAGCGAGCGAGAGGGAGACGTCCCACAGCGCCGGCGCGTCGCCGTAGGCCACCTGGAGGCCGCTCACCTCGAGCAGGGGCCCGTCCGGCTCCCGGGTGGACCGGTCCGCCCTCACGCCGGCGCCCGGCCGAGATAGGCGGCGACGACGCCCGGCTGGCGGACGACGTCCCGCGGCCGCCCGGCGGCGATGACCTGGCCGTAGTTGAGCACCACCACCCGGTCGGTCACGTCGAGCACCGCCCGCATGTTGTGCTCGATGAAGAGCACGGTCGCCCCGCCGTCCCGGATCGCCCGGACCAGGCCGAGCGCCTCGGCGGTCTCGGCCGGTGTGAGCCCGGAGAGCACCTCGTCGAGCAGCACGAGGCGCGGTCGCGCGGCCATCGCCCGGGCCAGCTCCAGGAACTTCCGCTGGTGGAGGTTCAGCGCTCCCGGCAGGGCGTCGGCGCGGGCGGCCAGGCCCACGAACTCGAGCCACCGCCGGGCCTCGCGCTCGGCCGCCGCCCGGTCGAGGCCGGCGCCGAACATGGCGGCCAGCACCACGTTGTCGAGCACGGTGAGGCGCGCGAACGGCCGCGGGATCTGGTAGGTGCGGGCCACGCCGAGCCGGGCGATCCGGTGGCCTTCCTCACCGGCCAGCTCGATGCCGGCGAAGACGATGCGGCCGGCGTCGGGGCGGTAGTAGCCGCTGACGACGTTGACCAGCGTCGACTTGCCCGAGCCGTTGGGCCCGACGAGTCCCAGGATCTCCCCGGCCCGGATCTCGAGGTCCACCCCGGCCAGCGCCTGCACGCCGCGGAAGGCCTTGCGCACTCCTTCGCAGACCACCAGCGGGGTGCCGGGTGGGACCGCGGCCGGCCCGCCGGGGCGCGCGGCGGCC
>DATLZL010000422.1:0-2549 GCA_035574035.1 Binatia bacterium
GGACGTCATCCTGCACATCGTCCCCATGTTCCACGCCAACGCCTGGTGCGTGCCCTTCGCCGGCGTGGCCAACGGCGCCACCCAGTTCTTCGGCGGCCCCAACCCCCAGCCCCGCGACATCGTGGAGATCGTGCACCGCGAGCGGGTCACGGTGGTGGGGGCGGTACCCACGGTGTGGATCGCCATCGACGCCTTGCTGGAGCAGGAGCCGCAGTGGGACATCTCCTCGATCCGCTGCATCCCCATCGGCGGCTCGGCGGCGCCGCGGGCGCTGATCGAGAAGTTCGAGAAGAAGTACGGGGTCCACATGCTGCACGCCTGGGGCATGACGGAGATGACGCCGCTCGGCACGGTGTGTCGGCTCAAGTCCTACCTGGAGGACCTGCCCGACGAGCAGCGCTACGAGTACCGGGCCAAGCAGGGACTGCCGGTCGTCGGCGTCGATCTCCGGATCGTGGACGACGCCGGCCGCGAGCAGCCCTGGGACGGCAAGTCCATGGGCGAGATCCAGGTGCGGGGGCCGTGGGTCATCCGGACCTACTACAACACGCCGGAGGCGGCCGACCGGTTCACCCCCGACGGCTGGTTCCGGACCGGCGATGTGGCGGTGATCGACCCCGAGGGATATGTGCAGATCACCGACCGCACCAAGGACCTGATCAAGTCCGGGGGCGAGTGGATCTCCTCCATCGACGTGGAGACGATGATCATGGGCCACCCCAAGGTCCTGGAGGCGGCGGTCATCGCCGTCCCCCACCCGCGCTGGGTGGAGCGGCCGCTGGCCTGCGTGGTGCCCAAGCCCGGCGTGACGCTGGAGCCGCAGGAGATCATCGAGTACCTGCGGCCCCGGCTGGCCAAGTGGGCCCTGCCCGACGACGTTGTCTTCATCGAGGCGGTCCCCAAGACCAGCGTGGGCAAGTTCGACAAGAAGGTCCTGCGGGAGCGCTTCAAGGACTGGCGACCCAAGGGGGATTGAGCCGAGCCTGACAAGGAGCTTGTCCGGCGGCCGGCCGACCCGTTATACAGGGCGGCGTGCGGCCTTGCCGACCGGGCGCCCGGCTCCGCGCCTTCACCCTCCTGCTCGTCGCGTTGCTGGGCGGGGCCATGGCTGCCCGTCCCGCCGAGGCCCAGCTGACCGAGGCCGATGTCTACGTCGGCCAGGCGATCGTGGACTTCGACGACAGGCGTTACGACGACGCCCTGGCCAACCTGCGCCGCGCCCTCGAGCTCGAGCCGGACCACGTCGAGGCGCTCTACTACACGGGTGTTGTGCTCATGGCGGTCCGGCGGCCGGCCGAGGCGGTCCCCTACTTGGAGCGCGCGCGGCGCCGGGCGCCCGGCGATCCGGTCATCGCCTTCCAGCTGGGGCTGGCCCACTTTGCCCAGCAGCAGTACGAGCCCGCCGAGCCCCTGCTGGAGCAGGCGTTCAGGGCCCAGCCTGCACTGGACGGCCTCGGCTACTACGTGGGCTTCCTCCGCTACCGGAAGAAGGACTACCGCGGCGCGCTGCGGGCCTTCGAGGCCGGCCGGGCCTCGGACCCCGAGATCCAGCAGCTGACGCGCCTCTACGCCGGCCTGGCGCTGGCGGCACTGGGCCTGCCGGCCCAGGCGGCGGCCGAGGTCGAGCGCGCCATCCGGGTGGCCCCCGGCTCATCGGTCACCGGTGCCGCCGAGCGGCTGCGGGACGCCGTGGTGGCCGCCGGGCGGCAGGAGCGCCGCCTGGCGGTGGAAGCCCGGCTCGGCCTGTTCTACGACGACAACGCCCGCGTCCTGCCCGACCCCGTCGACCCGGCCTCGCCCCGCGACGACCCGCTGGTGGCCGTCATCCGGTCGCAGGCGCCGGAGGCGCGCCAGACGCTGGGCGAACTGTTCGGCCTGCGGCTCCAGTACGCGTGGTGGCGGAGCCCCGACTGGGAGGCCACCGTCGGCTACTCGTTTTTCGCCACCTACAACAACGAGGCGCCGGACTTCAACATCACCGACCACCTGGCGTGGGCCGACGTGGTGCGCAAGACGGTCGTCCGGGGGTGGCCGGTCAACGTGGGCCTCCAGTACGCGTTCGACGCGCTGTTTCTGGACGACGACGAGTTTCTGCGCCGGAGCACGGTGACCCTCTTCGGGACCGTGGAGCCCGGCCGCCGGCACCTCACCCAGCTCGTCGCCCGCTTCCAGAACAAGGAGTTCAACGAGCGCCAGCCGACGCCGCGCGAGGAGTCACGCGACGCCGACAACTGGATGGTGGGCGGCCTCCACTTCTTCCGGTTCGCCGACGACCGCCACTTCGTCAAGGTCGGCTACCAGTTCGACCGCGACGACGCTGGCCGGAACTACGCCTACCTCGGCCACCGGGTGCTCTTCGGCGTCCAGTACACGCTGCCCTGGTACGGCATCCGGGTGGGCTACGACCTGGACCTGCACATGCGCGACTACCGGCACGCCAACAGCCTGCTGCCGTCCAACGATCCCGGCCACCGGCGCCGCCACGACACCGAGGTCAACCACACCGTCCGGGTGGTGGTCCCGCTGCCCTGGAACCTCGCCCTCGCCGC
>DATLZL010000423.1:0-8578 GCA_035574035.1 Binatia bacterium
TGGCTGCTGGTGGCGGCCAGCGAGGCGTTCGGCACCGAGCCGGCCGAGGCCCTCGGCGAACGCCTGGCGGCCCTGGCGGACCTGATCGCCGCCGACGCCGGCCTCGGCCGACGGTGAGCCCCCACCGGCCGCTCGACGCACCCGGCCGCGCCGGCCGCCGTCCGGTCCCGATCGGGACCATCATCCGCCGTCTGGAGCGGAGCCGCCGGCGCTGGAACCCCACGGCGCTGGCCGTGGTCGCCGAGCGCTCCCGAGATCCCTTCCGGGTGCTGATCGCCTGCCTGCTCTCGCTCCGGACCCAGGACACCACGACCGGCCCGGCGGCCGCCCGCCTGTTCGCGCTGGCCGACACGCCGGCCGCGATGCTGCGCCTGTCGACCCGCCGCATCGAGCGGGCAATCTACCCGGTGGGTTTCTACCGCACCAAGGCCCGCGTCATCCGCCGGATCTGCTGCCTGCTCCTCGAGCGCTTCGGCGGTCGCGTGCCCGACGACCTCGACACGCTGCTGACGCTGCCGGGCGTCGGCCGCAAGACCGCGAACCTGGTCGTCACCCTGGGCTACGGCAAGCCCGGCATCTGCGTGGACACCCACGTGCACCGCATCTCGAACCGCCTGGGCTACGTGCGCACGCGCACGCCGGAGGAGACGGAGACCGCCCTACGCGCCCGGCTGCCGGCGCGCTACTGGATCGGCTACAACGACCTGCTGGTGGCCTTCGGCCAGAACGTTTGCACGCCGGTGTCCCCCCGCTGCTCGATCTGCCCGGTGCGGGGCTGGTGCCGGCGGGTGGGCGTCACCGTCTCGCGCTGACCGGGCGGCGGAGCAGCCGCCGCAAGCGGGCCAGGTTGCGCCGGTCGGCCAGCGGCTCCGGCTCCTTCGGCGTCTCCAGCACCTTCGGCACGCCCGCGAAGCGGGGGTCGTTCAGCAGCCGGCGAAAGGGGCCCAGCCCGAGGAAGCCCTGGCCGATGTGCTGGTGGCGGTCGAGCCCCGAGCCCCGCGGCGCCAGCGCGTCGTTGAGGTGGAAGGCCAGCACGCGTGCGAGCCCCACCTCGGCCGCACACTCGGCGACCGCGCGCTCCCACCCGGCCGCCGTGCGGATGTCGTACCCCGCCGCCCAGAGATGGCACGTGTCCACGCAGACGCCGAGCCGCTCGGGCCGCGCCGCACGGCGGAGGATCGTGCCGAGCTCGGCGAACGTCCGGCCCAGAGCCTGGCCCGCTCCGGCCGTGTTCTCCAGCGCGATCCCCGCCCGGGCGCCGGCCGTGCGCCGGGTCACCTCGTCCAGGGCGGCCACGACGCGCTCGAGTCCGGTCCGGCGGTCGCCGCCGAGAGCCGAGCCGGGATGGATCACCACGAACACGAGCCCCAGGACCTCGGCGCGCTCGAGCTCGTCGGTGAAGGCGTCGAGTGCCTGCCGCCAGGCCGGCTCGGCGGGCGCGGCCAGGTTGATCAGGTAGGAGGCGTGCGCGAAGACGGCCCGGATGCCGGTGGCTTGCCGGGCGGCGTGGAAGGCGCGCACCTCGACCTCGGTCAGGGGGCGCGCCGCCCACTGGCGCTGGTTCTTCAGGAACAGCTGCACCGCGTCACAGTCGAGATCGCGCCCGCGTTCCAGGGCGCGGGCCAGACCCCCGGCGATCGACAGGTGGGCGCCGAGCCCGTCCCAGGGACGGCGCCGTCGGCGTGCCGCCGGCGCGCTCATCCGGCGGCTATCATGGTCGGGTGCCGTCCTCGGGGCCCGCCCGCGCCTATGCGGCGCTGCTCGCCATCGTCGTGCTGTGGGGCAGCTACCCGGCGACAGCCAAGCTCGCGCTGCGCGACATCTCGCCCACGCTGCTCACGGCGCTCCGGTGCGTGCTGGCCTCGGCCTTCCTGGTGGCCTGGCTGACCCGCCGCGAGGCCGGCGCGCTGCGGACGCTGACGCCGGCCACCCTGCGCGACTTCCTGATCCTCGGCGTCCTGGGCGTGGTGGGCTCGATGCAGCTCGCCTACGTCGCGATCCACTTCACCACCGCCGGTCATGCCGCCGTGCTGCAGGCCGCCACGCCGGTCATGGTCGCCCTGGCCGCCCGTCTCTGGCTCGGCGAGCGGCTGGCTCCCGGGCAGTGGGCCGGTGTCGCGGTCTCCGCCGCCGGCGTCCTGATCGTCGTCACCGACGGGCGGCTGGCGGCGCTGCGGCCGGAGGAGCTGCGGCCGGGCGACTTCATCAACCTCCTCGGCCTGGCGGCCTGGAGCGGCTACACGGTGTACGGCAAGCGGGTGCTGGCGACGGCCTCGCCGGCCCTGGCCACGACCGGAGCCTACGTGCTCGGCACCGTGATCCTGCTGGTGGTGGCGACGGTGGCGCTGCCCTACTCGGCCCCGCCCCGGCTCGGCTCGCCGGTGGTGTGGGCGGTCATCGTCTACCACGGCCTGCTGGGTGCCATCGCGCACGTGGGATGGTACCGGGCGGTGGAGGCCGTGGGGCCCAGCCGGTCGGCGGTGTTCATGAACGTGCAGCCGGTGGTCGGCGTCCTCTTGGCCGCCGCCATGCTGGGTGAGGCCATCGGACCCGGCGTGATCGCCGGGGGCGCGCTGGTCCTGCTCGGGGTGGCGCTCACCACCCGCGTCCGGGCCGGCGCGGCCGCCCGTCCATCGCCACCGCGGCGTGACGAGAGTCGGCCGGGCGGCTGAGGGCGAACGGCCGCCCCCGGCCCGATCTCAGCCGAGCTTGCGCACCTCGGCCAGGATGCGGTCCGGGTCGGGCAGCTGCCCCTTGGCGTACCGCTCGATGAACCGCACGATGCCCTGCCGGTCGATGATGAAGGTGGCCCGCACGTTGGCGTTCCAGTCGGGCCAGTACACCCCGTAGGCCCGCGCCACCTCCCGGTGGACGTCGGACAGCAGCGGGTAGTTCTGGATGCCGACCGCCTTGGCCCAGTTCTCGTGGCTGAAGGGGCTGTCCGTCGAGATACCCAGCACCTGGGTATTGGCCGCCTCGAAGTCGCGGATGCGCTTGTCGAAGGCGGGCATGCAGGTGCTTCAGCCCGGCGTCCAGTCCAGCGGGTAGAAGAGCAGGACGACGTTCTTGCCGCGGTAGTCCCGCAGGCTGACCTCCTTGAGCCCGATGGTCTTCAGCGTGAAGTCGGGCGCGGGGTCGCCCACATTCAAAGTCCGGTTCTCGGTGGCCGTGGTCACCTGGCGTGTCCCCCCTTGGCGGTGTGCCGGTCGGAGCGACCGGGCGTGACGCGGGTCATGCTACCACGCGCGGCGGGCGCCCGCGTCGCCGGCTTGCGCGCCCGCGCCCACAGCTCGCGACGCCGCGCCTCCAGCGGTGTTTCGGCCACGCCCGCCCACGCGGCGGCGGTGCTGACCCGCCCGGTCTCCAGCAGCCGGCCGAACCGCTCCGGCCAGTGCGGGTCACGCAGCGCGTGGTGGTCCATGATCACGCGGCAGCCGGTCGAGTCCACCAGCGCCCGCAGCCGCTCGATGGCGCCGTCCACCGCCGCCGCGCCCAGCTCGTGCTCCAGGTACGAGGGCGGACCGGAAAGATAGACCAGCGTCGGCCGCTGGCGCGCCAGCCACGCCGCCGCCACCGGCGACAGCGGGCCCTGCAGATCGGAGGCGAAGACGAACCGCTCGCGCTCGGCGTGGTCCTCGACCGTGAGGGCCACCACGTAGCCGAGGGTGGTGCCCTCCACGCCGTGCGGCAGCGGGCGGGACACCTCGAGCGTGAGCGGGCCGTCGCGCTCGACGAGCCCGTCGGCCGCCTGCACACGGGCCACGTCCTCCAGCGCCTTCCACAGCTCGCCGGCCCGCCGCGCTTGCAACCCCTGCACCATGCGGCGCGGGTCCTTGAGCAGCACCCGCCGGCCGGCGTACGAGGCGGGGTCACTGCGGAAATGGTCGTCGTGGTAGTGGCTGACGAAGACGAGGCCGGCGCGCCGGGCGTAGGCCGAGATGCGGTCGTTCGCCCGGCGCAGCGCCTCCCACTCCTCCTCGGCCGGCGGCAGGTTGAACCGGTTGGGAGCCAGCGTGGCCCCCGGGTCGATCAGGAGCCCGACGTCCGCCGCCTCGACGTAGGTGGCCATCGAGCGCACGCCGAGCGAGTCGGCGGCGAGGGGGATCACGCGCACGGCGGTCTCAGATGCACCGGCCGCCGTCCACCGCCACCCACGAGCCGGTGATCATCGCGGCGTCGTCCGAGGCGAGGAAGACGGCCACCCGCGCGACGTCCTCGGGCTGGTTCAGCCGCCCGAGCGGCACCGTGGCCACGTAGCGGGCCAGGCCCTCGTCGTCCACCTCGGTCTTGTTCATGAATACGGGCAGCATCGGGGTGTGGGTGGCCACCGGTGCGATGGCCACCACGCGCACCCCGTGGGGCGCCGCCTCGAGAGCCAGGGCCCGGGCGAAGGTCAGGACGGCGCCCTTCGAGGCCGCATAGACCTGGCCGCCCGGGCGCGGGCGGACGGCGGCGGTCGAGGCCGTGATCAGGAACACCCCGCTCCGCTGCCGCTTCATCATGGGCAGCGCGGCCCGCGCCCCCAGCCACACGCCCTTGACATTGACGGCCATGATCCGGTCGAAGGTGGCCTCGTCCACCTCCTCCACGTCCTGCTTCCACTGCGGCACCCCGGCGTTGGCGAAGAACACATCCAGCCGCCCGAAGACCGCCAGCGCGCGCTCCACCACCGCCTGGTTGTCGGCGGCGCGCGTGACGTCGCAGGCAACGGCCAGGGCGCGACCGCCCCCGCGCTCGATCCGCTCCACCGTCGCCTTCGCGCCCGCCTCGTTGACGTCGGCCACGACCACGCGGGCGCCTTCGGCCGCCATGGCCACGGCCGACGCGGCCCCGATCCCGGACGCCGCCCCCGTCACGATCACGACCCGGTCCTTGAGCTTCATGGCCGTTCCTCCACTCCTGCCGCCACGGCATCGACCGTCATGCCGGGGGGACCCGCGACGGGCCCCCCTCGCACTCGCGCTCTGATTCCGGTTGGTGCACCCAGGGCATCGACCCTCATGAGGGGGGCCCGCGACGGGCCCCCCTCATACTCCCCTGTCCCCTCATACTCCCTGTCATGTTGCGACGAGGGCGGCCATGGTGCGGACGGCGGCGAGGTCGCCGCGGACGGCCAGCGTCGTCACGCCGGCCGACCGCCACTCCGCCAGCTGCTCGCGGATCCGCTCCCGCGGCCCGCACAGCGCCACCTCGTCCACCAGCGCGTCCGGCACGGCGGCTTCGGCCTCCGCCTTGCGGCCCGACAGGAAGAGATCCTGGATCTTCGTCGCCGCCTCGTCGTAGCCGTAGCGGCGCGCGAGGTCGTTGTAGAAGTTCCGGCCCCGAGCGCCCATGCCGCCGACGTAGAGCGCGACGTGGGGCCGGACCTGAGCCCGGCAGTCCTCGACCCGGTCGCCGACGACGACCGGAACCGAGGGCATCACGTCGAAGCGGGCCGGCGCCCCACCCCGGGCGCGGAAGCCCTCCTCCAGCCATCCGCGGAACATCGCCGCCCGCCGCGGCGAGAAGAAGACGGGTATCCAGCCGTCGGCGATCTCCGCCGCCAGCGCCACGTTGCGCGGCCCGATGGCGGCCAGGTAGATCGGGATGTCCGGCCGTCCGTGGAGGATCGAGCGCAGCGGCTTGCCGAGTCCGGTCGCGTCCGCACCCCGGTAGGGAATCTGGTAGTGCGTCCCGCTGAACTCCACCGCCCGGTCCCGCCGGAGGATCGTCCGCACGATCGCGACGTACTCGCGCGTGCGCGCCAGCGGCTTGCCGAAGGGCTGCCCGTGCCAGCCCTCGACCACCTGCGGGCCGGAAACGCCGAGGCCCAGGCGGAACCGCCCGCCCGACAGCATGTCGAGCGTCATGGCCGTCATGGCGGCCATCGCCGGGGTCCGGGCCGGAATCTGCATGATCGCGGTGCCGACGTGGATCCGCTCGGTGCGGGCCGCGATCCCCGCCGCGGGCGTGACGGCGTCCGAGCCGTAGGCCTCGGCCGTCCAGACCGAGTCGTATCCCAGCCGCTCGGCCTCGAGTACTTTCGCAAGGTCAAGCTGGAAAGTCGGCCCGGAATAAGAAAGATGCAGCGCCAGTCGCATCGCGCCTCCCCGGGCCCGGCCAGCGGTAGCGACCGAGCCGGACCAGCCCGCGCTCGAACCGCACGCCCTCGGCCTCAAGCCGCAGCCGCTGCGTCACCATGCCGCTCGCCCGCGGGCGAGCGCTGATGCCCCCGCGGGCGTTGACCACCCGGTGCCACGGCACGTCGGCCGGACACTCCCGCATCGCCCGGCCCACCGCCCGCGCGGCGCCCGGCCGCCCGACCAGCGCGGCGATCTGTCCGTAGGTCGCCACGCGTCCGGGCGGGATCCGCCGCACCAGACGCCAGACCTGCACGGTGAAGGTCAGCGGCTGTCGCTCCGCGCGGCCAGTTCCCACAGCCGCGCGTAGAGCCCGCCGCGGCGCACGAGCTCGGCGTGGCGACCCTGCTCGTGCACCCGGCCGCGGTGCAGGACCAGGATTCGGTCGGCCCACTGCACGGTGGACAGCCGGTGGGCGATCGTGATCGTCGTCCGCCCGCGCCCCAGCCGGACCATCGCGCGGCGGATCAGCGTCTCCGACTCCGGATCCACTCCGGAGGTGGCCTCGTCCAGCACGAGGACGGCGGGATTGTACCCGAGGGCCCGGGCAATGGCCAGGAGCTGGCGCTGCCCGTGCGAGAGGTTCTGCGCGCGCTCGGCCAGTGGCTCGTCAAGGCCGCGCGGCAGCCGGTCCACCACCGCGCGGGCGCCGGAAACCTCGAGCACCCGGGCGAGGTCGCCGGGCGGCAGCGGTCCGTCCGGACCGGCCAGGTTGGCGGCCACCGGGCCGCTGAACAGGACCGTATCCTGCAGCACCACGCCCACGTGGCGCCGCAGGTGCTCGAGGTCCCACTCCCGGACGTCGACGCCCTCGACGAGCACCCGACCCCGCGCCACGTCGTAGGCCCGTGTGAGCAGCCGGGCGCACGTGGTCTTGCCCGCCCCGGTGGCGCCGACGATCGCCACGTGCTCGCCGCGGGCCACCGCGAAGCTGCAGTCCCGCAGCACCCAGTCCTCCCCCGCGTACGCGAACCAGACACCGGCGAACTCCACGGCCGGGATCGAGCGGCCTCCCGCCGGCCGGCGCGGCGCCGGGGGGCTGGCGACGGCCGGCCGGCGGTCGAGCAGCCCGAAGATGCGCTCGGCGGCGGCCATGGCCGCCTGCATCACGGCGTACTTGGCCCCGAGGTCGCGGATGGGCAGGAAGAATCGGTTCGTGTACTGAATGAACGCCACTAGCGTGCCGAACGAGAGCGCGCCGGCCACGATCTCTCCGGCGCCGTACCAGAGCAGTACGGCGACGGTGGCCGCGCCCAGCGCCTCCACCGACGCGTAGAGCGCCGCCTCCCAGCCGAGCGAGCGGAACAGGGCCCGGCGGTAGTCCACGTTGAGCCGCCGGAAGGCCGCCTCCTCGTGAGCCTGGCGACCGAAGAGCTGGATCACCGTCATGCCCTGCAGCGATTCCTGCAGCGACGCGTTCAGGCGCGCCAGCCGCCGGCGCACCTCGCGGTAGGCGTCGCGGGCCCGCCGGCGGAACCAGGCGGCGACCAGCGCCAGCACCGGCATCAGGGAGAACGCGACCAGGGCCAGCCGCCAGTCGAGCCAGAGCATCACCGCCACCACGCCGACCAGGGTGACCGTGTCGGCGATGACCGCGAAGAGCCCGCTGGTGAACGCCTCCTGCACCGCCTCGACGTCGTTCAGCACGCGGGTCATGAGGCGCCCGACCGGCTGGCGGTCGAAGAAGGCCGCCTCCTGGCGCAGCAGGTGGCCGAAGAGCGCGGTGCGGAGGTCGTGCATGACGTGCTGCCCGGTCGCCTGCATCAGGTAGAACTCGGCGGCTCGGAACGCGGCCAGCACGCCGATGGCAACCAGGAACAGCGCGGCGACGCCGGTCAGGCCCGCCCAGTCTCCGGCCAGGATGTGCTCGTCGATGGCCACCTTGATGAGGTAGGGCTGGGCCAGCTCGGCGGCGGCGATGAGGGGAAACAGGGCCGCGGTGGCGGCGATCAGGCGCCGGTGCGGCCGGGCGACCGCGAGCAGGCGCGCCACCAGCCGGCGGTCGAACGCCGCGCCCAGCGCGTCGTCGACGTCCGGCTCACGCACGCGCGATCTCCGCCTCCAGCTGCTGCTGGCGCCAGAGCCGGGCGTAGAGGCCATCGCGGGCGAGCAGCGCCTCGTGGGTGCCGCGCTCGACCACGCGGCCGCCGGCCAGGACCACGACCTGATCGGCGTACTGGGCCGCCCGCAGCCGGTGCGTCATCACCAGCACGGTGCAGCCGGCGCTCGCCTCGCGGAGCCCGCGGAGGATCTCCTCCTCCCGCGCGGCGTCCACGCTGGCGAACGGGTCGTCCAGCACGAGGACCGGCGGGCGGCCCGCCAGGGCCCGGGCGAGCGCGATCCGCTGCCGCTGGCCGCCCGAGAGCGTGAGCCCGCGCTCGCCGACCACGGTGTGCCAGCCGGCCGGGAACGCCTCGACCTCGTCGGCGACGGCGGCCAGCGCCCCCGCGCGGCGGGCC
>DATLZL010000424.1:0-5414 GCA_035574035.1 Binatia bacterium
CGGCAGCGTGCTCCCAGCACCGCGTGCGGGCCGACCCGGGCGCCGGCCTCGAGGCGCGTTCCGGCGCCCACGACCGCCGGCCCCGCCAGCGCGGCGCCCTCGGCGGCGTCAATGTCGGCGCGCCAGACGCCGTCCCGAAACCTGCCCGGCGGCGTGAGGTCGGTCCGCACGCGGCCCTCGAGCAGGTCCATCTGCGCCGCGCGGTACGCGGCCGGACTGCCGATGTCGCGCCAGTAGGCGGGCGCCACCCAGCCGTAGCAGGGCACGCCGTCGGCGATCAGAGCGGGGAAGAACTCGCGCTCGATCGACACCGCCCGCCCGGCCGGCATCCGCTGGAGCAGCGCGGCGTCGATCAGGTAGACGCCGGCGTTGATGGTGTCGACGGTGACGGGCTCGCCGGGCCCTGGCTTCTCGCGGAAGCGGCGGATGCGGCCGTGCTCGTCGGTTTCCACCACGCCGTACGGGCGCGGGTCGGCCACCCGGGTCAGGAAGAGGCTCACCGCCGCCCCGCGGGCCTCGTGGGCGCGGCGCATCGCGGCCAGGTCCACGTCGGTGAGGACGTCGCCGTTGAGGACGAAGACCACACCGCGAGCGAGGTCGGCCGCATGGCGGACGGCCCCGCCGGTGCCGAGCGGCTCCTTCTCGACCAGGTAGCGCAGCCGCACGCCGCCGGTCTCCTCGCCCAGCGCCTGGCTCACGTCCTCCACCCGGTACCCGCAGGCGAGCACGGCGTCGGTCACGCCGTGGGCGCGCAGCCACGCCAGCTGGTAGGCGAGGAACGGCCGGTTCAGGAGGGGGACGACGGGCTTGGCTCGCGCGAGGGTGAGGGGTCGCAGCCGTGTCCCCTGGCCGCCGGCAAGGATGACGGCCTGCGGGGGCGTGGTCAGGCGCCCGGCGTCCAGGGCTGGGCCTCGTCGATGAGCATGACCGGGATGCCGTCGCGGATGGGGTACGCCTTGCGGCAGGCGGGACAGATGATGCGCGTCTCCTCGAAGATCAGGTCACCCTTGCAGGCCGGACACACGAGGATGGCCTTGAGCTCGTCGTCGATCATCGGCGCTCACCCCCTTCCACGTGCGCCTGGAACCACGCGAACGTCTTCCGCAGCCCCTCGTCGAGCGAGGTCGTCGCCGTCCAGCCCAGCCGGGCCTTGGCGCGGGAGGCATCGAGCACACTGCGCCGCTGCTCGCCGGGGCGGGGCGGCCCGTGCTCGGCCGGCCGCGTGACGCCGGCCAGGGGCGCCAGGCGCCGGTAGAGCTCGTTCACCGTCGTCTCGACCCCGGTGCCCACGTTCAGGATGCCGGTCGCCTCCGGCCGCGCGATGGCGCGGGCCACGGCGTCGGCCACGTCCTCCACGTACACGTAGTCGCGGGTCTGCTCGCCGTCGCCGTTGATGAGGCAGGTCTGGCCGCTCAGCAGGCGGTGGCAGAAGATCGCCACCACGCCGGCCTCGCCGTGTGGGTTCTGCCGCGGCCCGTACACGTTGGCCAGCCGGAGCGCCAGGGTGCTGGTGCCCTCCAGGCTCGTCCAGCACTCGAGGTACCGCTCGGCCGCCACCTTGGACACCCCGTAGGGCGAGCTGGCCCGGGCCGGGTGATCCTCGGGCGTCGGCAGGATGTCGGTGTCGCCGTAGGCGGCGCCGCCGGTCGAGGTGTAGACGACGCGGCCGGCCCCGAGCCGCCGGGCGGCGTCCAGCACGGCGACCGTGCCGACGACGTTGACGCTGGCGTCGAACACCGGGTCGATGACCGAGCGGGCCACCGCCGCCTGGGCGGCCACATGCACGACGGCCTCCGGCCGGACGGCGGCCATCACGTCGCGCAGGCGGGGACTGCGGATGTCGCAGACGTGGAGCGCCGCCGCCGGGTTGACGTTCTCCCGCCGGCCGGTGGCGAGGTTGTCGATCACGCTCACCTCGTGGCCGTCGGCCAGCAGGCGGTCCACGACGTGCGACCCGACGAACCCCGCCCCGCCGGTGACGAGAATCCTCATGGCCGGCCCAGCCGCTGCCGGAACCACTCGATGGTCAGGCGCAGGCCCTCGTCGGTGTCGACGCGCGGCTCCCAGCCCAGGAGCCGCCGGGCTCGGCTGATGTCCGGCTGGCGGACCTTGGGGTCGTCCTCGGGCAGCGGGCGGAACACGATCGAGCTCGAGGAGCCGGTCAGGCCGAGGATCCGCTTGGCCAGCTCCAGGAGCGTCATCTCCTGCGGGTTGCCGATGTTCACCGGCTCGTTCACCGGCGCCTGCATGAGCCGCCAGATACCGTCGATCAGGTCGTCGATGTACTGGAAGGAGCGGGTCTGCGACCCGTCGCCGAAGACCGTCAGCGGTTGGCCGGTCAGCGCCTGGGAAATGAAGGCCGGGATGGCCCGCCCGTCCTCGAGCCGCATCCGCGGACCGTAGGTGTTGAAGATGCGGACGATGCGGGTGTCCACGCCGTGGGCGCGGTGGTAGGCCATGGTGAGCGCTTCGGCGAAGCGCTTGGCCTCGTCGTACACGCCCCGCGGGCCGATCGGGTTCACGTTGCCCCAGTAATCCTCCCGCTGCGGGTGGACGAGCGGATCCCCGTAGACCTCGGAGGTCGACGCGAGCAGGAACCGGGCGCGCTTGGCCAGGGCGAGGCCGAGCGCTCGGTAGGTGCCGAGCGAGCCCACCTTCAAAGTCTGGATCGGCAGCTCCAGGTAGTCGCGCGGCGAGGCGGGGCTGGCCAGGTGCAGCACCCAGTCGAGGGGGCCGTCCACGGCGATGAACTCGGTGACGTTGTGCGACACGAAGGTGAACCGCGGGTGGTCGGCCAGGTGCCGGAGGTTGTCCGGCGAGCCGGTGATGAAGTTGTCCATGCCGATCACCTCCGCGCCGCGGGCCAGCAGGAGGTCGGTCAGGTGGGAGCCGATGAAGCCGGCGGCGCCGGTGACCAGGACGCGCATCAGGCGGGAAGGGGCCGGCGACTCACCGCCGGGCGGCCGTCACGCGGGGACGACCGGGCGCCGGCCGATCGAGTAGTACTCGAACCCCAGGCGGCGCATGCGCTCGGGCTCCCACACGTTGCGGCCGTCGAAGATCACCGGCCGGCGGAGCAGGGAGCGAACGCGCTCGAGGTTCAAAAACTTGAACTCGTTCCACTCGGTGACCAGGGCCAGCGCGTCGGCCCCCTCGGCCGCCTCGTAGGGCGAGTCGCAGTAGGTGACCGCCGGCGGCAGCAGGCGGCGGGCGTTGGGGATGGCCACCGGGTCGTAGGCCCGGACCCGGGCGCCCAGGTCCACCAGGCGGGTGATGACCTCGACCGACTTGGCTTCCCGCATGTCGTCGGTGTTGGGCTTGAAGGCGAGGCCCAGGACGGCGATGACCCGGTCCTCGATGGGGTTGAGGGCCTTCACCATCATGCCGACGAAGTGCCCGGCCCGGTCGCGGTTGATCTCGGTCACCGCCCGCAGCAGGCGGAAGTCGTAGCCCAGGCTGGCGGCGGTGTGGACGAGCGACTCGGTGTCCTTGGGGAAGCACGACCCGCCGTACCCCAGCCCGGCCTGCAGGAACGCCGGGCCGATGCGGGCGTCGAGCCCCACGCCCTTGATGACCTGGGTCACGTCGGCGCCGGCGAGCTCGCAGATGTTGGCGATGGCGTTGATGAAGGAGATCTTGGTGGCCAGGAAGGCGTTGGAAGCGTACTTGATCATCTCCGCCGACGGCACGTCGGTGATGATCATGGGCCGTTCCAGCGGGGCGTAGAGCTCCAGCAGCGTCATGGCCACCTGCTGGTTGGGCGCGCCGATGACGATGCGGTCCGGCCGCAGCGTGTCCTCGATGGCCGAGCCCTCGCGGAGGAACTCGGGGTTGGACACGACGTCGAAGGGAACCGGGTGGCGCTGGTGCTTCTCGATCACCTCGCGGACGAAGTCGCCGGTGCCGACCGGGACGGTCGACTTGTTCACGATGACCGTGTACTTCTCCATCGCCTGCCCGATGCCCCGGGCCACCGCCTCCACCGCGCTGAGGTCGCTCTCGCCGTCCACCTTGGCCGGGGTGCCGACGGTGATGAAGACGATCAGGGAGCGGCGGACGGCGGCGGTGAGGTCGGTGGTGAAGGCCAGGCGCCCGTCGGCGACATTGCGGGCGACCATCTCCTCCAGCCCCGGCTCGTAGATCGGCATCCGGCCGGCCTGGAGGGCGGCGATCTTGTCCGCCTGGTTGTCGACGCAGATGACGTCGTTACCGAGATCGGCGAAGACGGCACCGGTCACGAGCCCGACGTAACCGGTGCCGACGACGCAGATGTTCATGCGGGTCGAGGGCCATCATACCAGCGCCCGCCCGGAAGGGGAAACGCGGTTGAAAGAACGACGACCCGGTCTGGGCGAGGCGCGCCCGCTCGCCTCACGCCGCGAACGGCCCGTCGTCGTCCCCGACGGGCTGATCGGAGCGGGCGTCGATCCGTTCCCGGGCGTCCCGCATGGCGTCGCTGAGGGAGTCGAAACGACCCGAAATGGTTATCGTGTTGCTCCGCTCGTCGCGGGCCTTCCACAACCACTCGCGGCGGTTTCGCCCCACCGGCACGAATTGCACTCTCACGGTCGATTCCACCGCCGGAGTCTCCTTCCCGCCGGCGGCCCCAGGGCCTCGCCGGCAGGCGCTCCCCGCTGCAAGCGGGGTGCCAGGCAGTCGGGTCCGGCTCAGGCACCTCGCACCTGATCAGCCGCTTCCTCCGCGGGATCGGTCGCCAGCTCCGTGGTCGCCCAGCGGTAGAACACCAGCGTGAACGCGACCAGGGGCACCAGCCCGGACGGGACCCACATCAGGATTCCGCCGAGCCGCTGGTCCTCGAGCGGCGTCGGGCTCGCGGTCGGGTAGAGCACGTCGCTCGCCCCGGTGATCAGGGCGCCCACGAGCGTCATGGGAAACCCGAAGGCGAAGAGGTAGAGGATCCGGGCGGCGTGGGGCAGCGCCGGGAGGCGTCGAGACGGGCTGAGCACCGGCCACCAGGCCAGGACCGCGCTCGCCAGCATGGTGGTGTGAGCGACCAAATGCCAGACAGAGGAAGCAAGGGTCAGGGCATAGAGCGACGGGAGGTGCCAGACGACCAGGATGGCGCCGTGCAGGCCGAGGGCCGGCACCGGCGCGGTGAGCAGCCGCAGGGCGATCCCGGCCGGGCGCCGGGGCCGGACCCTCGCCAGCAGGGTGTCGAGCATCCAGCCCGGGGTGCCGGCCAGCAGGCAGGGCGGGGCGAGCAGCGTGAGCACGAGGTGCTGGGCCATGTGGGCGGCGATCAGCGAGCGCTCGGCCAGGTCGTGCAGCGGGCCGTTGAGCGCCAGGGCGAGGGCGGCCAGGCCGGTCGCGAAGGCGGCCGCCCGGGCGCGCGGCAACGGGCGCCCGGCCGCGCGCCAGGCGCCGATCCAGAGGCCGGCCAGCAGCCCCAGGAC
>DATLZL010000425.1:0-2164 GCA_035574035.1 Binatia bacterium
GGGAGGTGGCGGGCCTGGCGCGCAGCCTCAACCGCATGGCCGAGACGCTGCGCCGCCGGCTGGACGACGAGCGGGAAGAGCGAACCCGCCTGCAGGCCGTCCTGTCGGATTACGGGCGGCTGGCCGCCCGCGTCGCCGGCGGAGACCTCACCGCCCGGGTCGAGCCGGCCGGCGACGGCGAGCTGGCCGAGCTCGGCCGGAATTTGAACCGGATGACCGCCGACCTCGCGCGGCAGGTGGCACACCTGCGTCAGGCCACCGACGAAGCCCGCCGGGAGCGCGAGCGGGTCGACCGCATCCTGGACAGCATCGCCGACGGCTTCGTGGCGGTGGACCGCGAGTGGCGCTTCGTCTACATCAACCGGCGCGCCGCCGAGGTCACCGCGCTGATGGGGCGGCCGGCCGAGCGGCTGCTCGGCCGGGTGCTGTGGGACGAGTTTCCGGAGCTGTGCGGATCGCGGGCGGAGGAGGAGTACCGCCGGGCGATGCGCGACGGCGTCACCACCCAGTTCCAGTTCCGCGACCCGGCGGTCGACCGCTGGTACGAGGTCCGCGCGTACCCGTCCGCCGACGGGCTGTCCATCTACTTCACGGACGTGACGGAGCGGCGTCGCGCCGAGGAGCAGCTGGCGCGCTTCAAGATCATCGCCGACCGGGCGACCGAGGCGTACCTGCTCTGCGACAGCGAAACCCGCATCGTCTACGCCAACCGGGTGGCCGCCGAGCGGCTCGGATACTCGGTCGACGAGCTGCTGACGCTGAGCGCGTCGGTCATCGACCCGCTGTACAGCCGCGAGCTGGTGGCCGAGCTGGTGGCCCGCAGCCGCCGGGGTGACACGCCGACGCCCTTCGAGTCCCTCCACCGGCGTCGCGACGGCTCCACCTTCCCGGTCGAGACGAGCCTGACGGTGGTCGAGCTGGACGGCGAGCCCCACCTCTTCGCCGCCGCCCGCGACATCACGCTGCGCAAGCGGACCGAGCAGCAGCTGCGGGAGGAGACCGAGGCGCTGGAGACGGTCAACCGGGTGAGCCGGGTCCTCTCGGCCGAGCTGGATCTGCAGAAGCTGGTGCAGGAGCTCACCGACGCCGCCACCCGCCTGACCGGGGCCGCGTTCGGCGCGTTCTTCTACAACATCGTCGACGAGCGCGGCGAGCGCTACATGCTCTACACGCTTTCCGGCGTTCCCGCCGAGCGCTTCGCCGGTTTCCCGATGCCGCGCAACACCGGCCTCTTCGGCCCGACGTTCCGGGGTCAGGCCGTCGTGCGGCTGGACGATGTCCGCCAGGACCCCCGGTACGGGCAGAACCCGCCCTACCATGGCCTGCCGCCCGGCCACCTGCCGGTCGTGAGCTACCTGGCGGTACCGGTGATCTCGCGCAGCGGCGAGGTCCTGGGCGGGCTCTTCTTCGGCCACCCGGCCGCGGGACGGTTCACGGAGCGCCACGAGCGGATCGTGACGGCCCTCGCCGCCCAGGCGGCGGTGGCCATGGACAACGCGCGCCTGTACCAGACCGAGCAGCGGGCCCGAGCCCAGGCCGAGGCTGCCAGCCGCAGCAAGGACGAGTTCCTGGCCATGCTCTCCCACGAGCTGCGCACGCCGCTGACCGCGGTCCTGGGCTGGGCGGTCATGCTGCGGGCCCGGCCGGTCGACGAGGCGGTGCGCGAGCGCGCGCTGGCGGCGATCGAGCGCAACGCGCGGGCGCAGAGCCAGCTCATCGAGGACCTGCTCGACATCTCCCGCATCGTCAGCGGCAAGCTGCGCCTGGACACCCGCCCGGTGAACCTGGCCGTAGTGGTGGAGGCGGCCCTGGAGGTTGTCCAGCCCGCCACGCACGCCAAGGGCGTGGAGATCACCGCCGACCTGACTCCGGTTGCGCTGGTGGGCGACCCGCAACGGCTGCAGCAGGTGGTCTGGAACCTCCTGTCCAACGCGGTGAAGTTCACGCCGGCCGGCGGCCGGGTCGAGGTCCGCCTGGGGTCCGAGGGCGAACAGGCCGAGCTGGTCGTGCGCGACACGGGCCAAGGCATCCCGGCCGACGCGCTGCCCCACATTTTCGACCGGTTCCGCCAGGCCGACAGCACGACCACGCGACGGCACGGCGGGCTCGGCCTGGGGCTGGCGCTGGTCAAGCACCTGGTGGAGTTGCACGGCGGCACGGTCAC
>DATLZL010000426.1:0-2556 GCA_035574035.1 Binatia bacterium
GGCCGGCCGGCTACAATAGGGCCCGATGCGCGATGTCTGGGTCGCGGGCGTGGGGATGACACGCATCGGCCGCCGGAGCGAACCCCTCCAGGACCTCATGGCCGAGGCGGCTCACGCCGCCCTGCGCATGGCGGACATCGACGAGCCCGACTCCATCGTCGTCGCCGCCATGAACCCGGAGGAGTTCGTCGGCGACGGCAACTTCGGCTCCAACGTCGCGAGCTACATGGGCTTCGCCGACGTCCCGGTCGCGCGCATCGAGACGGCCACGTCCTCGGGCGCCGCCGCCTTCTACGCCGGCTTCGCCCAGGTGGCGGCCGGCCTGGCCCGGCGCGTGCTCGTCGTCGGCGGCGAGAAGATGACCCACCTGCCGACCCCTCGGGTGAGCGAGCTCATCGGCCGCTCGATCGATCCGTACGAGCGTTCCTACGGGGCCACGATGCCGGCCCTGGCCGGGCTCGTCACCCGTGCGCTGATGGCCCGTCACGGGGTGGGCGAGCGCGAGATCGCCCAGGTGGCGGTCAAGAACCACGCCAACGGAGCCCGCAACCCGTTCGCCCACTTCCAGACGCCGGTCACGGCGGAGGAGGTCATGTCGAGCCGCATGGTGGCCGATCCGCTCCGGCTCCTGCACTGCTGCCCGATCTCCGACGGGGCCGCCGCCGTCGTGCTGGTCGCCGAGCGCCGCGCGGTGCGGGTGGCGGGCGTCGGGCAGGGCACGGACACCCTGGCCCTCCGCCACCGGCACGATCTCACCTCGTTCCGCGCCACTCAGGCCGCCGCCCGCGCCGCCTACGCCATGGCCGGATTCGGCCCGGCCCGTGTGGACTTCGCCGAGCTGCACGATGCCTTCGCGCCCTTCGAGCTCATCTCGCTGGAGGACACGGGGCTGGTGCCGCCCGGCAAGGCGGGCCGGGCGACGCTCGACGGTGAGACGGCCCTCGACGGCCGGCTGCCGATCAACCCGTCCGGCGGGTTGAAGGCGCGCGGCCACCCGCTGGCGGCCACCGGGCTGGCCCAGATCGTCGAGTGCGTCTGGCAGCTCACCGGTCGGGCCGAGGGACGGCAGGTGACCGGCCGGGTGGCGCTGGCCCACTCCATCGGCGGGCTTGCCACCAACAACTGGGTGACGCTCCTGGAGGCGGCGTGATCCCGGCCATCCCCGCCTCGCGCTGCCCCCGCTGCGGCCTGGTGGTGGCGCCCCCGGCCACCTTCTGCCCGCATCACCCCACGCGCATGACGCCGACGACCGTGCCCGGCGTGGGCGAGATCGTCTCCTACACCACGCTGCACTCGCCGCCGGAGGGGTTCCGCTCGCCGCTGCCCATCGCGCTGGTCGAGCTCGAGGGCGGCGCCCGGTTCGTCTGTCACGGCGGCCGCACGCGCAGCATCCGCATCGGCTCCCGGGTCGGGATCGAGGCCGTGGGCGACGTCTACTACTTCTCGAGTCTGGGCGCGCTCGACCGGGCCCGCCTGTTCTGGCGGCGCGCCGGCCGCGCCGGCGACCGCCTCAACGCGATGGGCCGCAGCGTCGTGCGGCGGCTGTGGAGGGGAGAGACGCGTGGCGACTAAGCCGCTGGCCGGCGTGCGGGTGCTCGACCTCACCCGGGTGCTGGCCGGACCGTTCTGCACCCTGCTGCTCGGCGACATGGGCGCCGAGGTGATCAAGGTCGAGGAGCCGGGCAAGGGCGACGACACCCGGCGCTGGCCGCCCTTCGTCGGCGGCGAGGCGACGTACTTCCTCGCCGTCAACCGCGGCAAGAAGAGCGTCACGGTGAACCTCAAGGCGCCGCAGGGCGTCGCCCTCCTGCGCCGCCTGGCCGCCCGCAGCGACGTGCTGGTGGAGAACTTCCGCCCCGGGACGATGGACCGGCTGAACCTGGGCTACCGGGCCCTGCGCCGCCTGAACCCGCGGCTCGTGTACTGCTCGATCTCCGGCTTCGGCGAGTCGGGGCCGGAGGCGCACCGCGCCGGCTACGACCTGATCGTGCAGGGCGAGTCCGGGATCATGGACCTGACCGGGTTCCCCGACGGCCCGCCGGTCAAGGTGGGCAACTCCATCGCCGACCTCGTGGCCGGCATGTCGGCCGCCCACGGCATCGTGCTGGCCCTGCTCGCCCGCACCCGCACCCGGCGGGGACAGAAGGTCGAGATCGCGATGCTGGACGTGATGGCGTCACTGCTGACGTACCAGGCCGGCCTCTACTTCCAGACCGGGGCCCGTCCCACCCGCAAGGGCAACCAGCACCCGTCCATCGTGCCCTACGAGGTCTTCCGCGCCGCCGACGCCTATCTCACGCTCGGCGTGGCGAACAACTCGCTCTGGAAACAGTGCTGCACGGCGCTGGGCCGCCCGGACCTGGCCGACGATCCGCGCTTCGCGACCGAGGCCAGCCGGGTGGAGAACCGCGCGGCGCTGGCGCCGATCCTGGAGGAGATCTTCGCCGCCCGCACCGCCGACGAGTGGCTCAAGCGCCTGGAGGCGGCCGGCGTGCCGGCCGGGCGCATCCGGAGCGTGGCCGAGGTGTGCGAGAGCGAACACCTCAAGGCGCGGGG
>DATLZL010000427.1:0-11095 GCA_035574035.1 Binatia bacterium
ACGCTCGGGTGCGAAGCCCGAGCCGGCGGTGCCTCGTGTCGCCCCCCGCGTCGGCTCACTCGCGGCGCGGACGGTTCGGCGGCGCTCGCCCGGGCCCCGATTGCCGCCCGGCGCCGCGCGGTGCGCCATGAACTACGAGACGGTGCTGGCCGGCCTCCCCGACGCCGTCATCGCCGTCGACCGCGACCTGCACGTCGTCTTCTGGAACGCCGCCGCCGAGGCCCTCACCGCGCGCTCGGCCCGGCGGGCTCAGGGCCGGCTCATCAAGGAGCTGTTCCCGCCCACCGCATCCCTGGTCCGCCGCCTCGCCGAGACGCTGGCCACCGGGGAGAGCCGCTCGGAGGCCGAGGGGCTGGTAGAGTCGGCCGACGGCCGGTCGGTGCCGGTCAGCCTCGTCACCGCGCCGCTCTTCGCGCGGGACGGCACCGTGGAGGCGGCGGTCGCGGTCGTGCGCGACGTGTCCCGGATCCGCCAGCTGGAGGCCGAGGTGCGCCGCGGCGAGACCCTGGCCGCCGCCGGCCGGATGGCGGTCGGCGTCGCCCATGAGATCCGCAATCCGCTCGGTGCCATCCGCGGCGCGGTGCAGCTGCTGGCCCGGGAACTGGGCGACGATCCCCGCTGGCGCGAGTACACCGACGTTCTGCTGAAGGAGGTGTCGCGCGTCAACCGGATCATCGAGGCCCTGCTCGATCTGGGCCGCCCGGTGCAGCTGCGCCCGGTGCCCCTCAACCTCCACCAGCTGCTGGAGCGGGTGACGCTGCTCCACGCCGAGGACGCGCGGGCGCGCTCGATCACCTTCGTTCGGCGCTACGACCCGAGCCTGCCGCCCATCCTGGGCGACGAGGACCGGCTGGTCCAGGTCTTCCAGAACCTGGTCGTGAACGCGATGGAGGCCATGCCGGACGGGGGCCGGATCACGCTGACCAGCCGGGTGAGCCTCAACGCCGTCTACGGCAAGATGGACGTGGGCGCCGGCCAGCGCACGATGGTGGAGGTGCAGGTGAGCGACGAGGGCCGCGGCATCCCGGCCGCGGTGCGGGGCCGCATCTTCGACCCGTTCTTCACCACCAAGGAGCGGGGGCTCGGGCTGGGGCTGGCCCTCTGCCACCGCATCGTCGAGGAGCACCGGGGCGCGATCCATGTGGATTCGGCCGAGGGCCGCGGCACCACGGTCACCTGCTTCCTGCCGGTCGCCCGATGAGCGCCCGCATCCTGATCGCCGACGACGAGGAGAGCCTGCGCTGGGTCCTGACCAAGGGTTTGCGCGGCGCCGGCTACGACGTCACCGCCGTCGCCGACGGGGAGAGTGCCCTGCGCACCTTCGAGGCCGAGCCGTTCGACCTGGTGTTCGTCGACGTCCGCATGCCGGGCCTGGACGGCCTGGCGGTTCTGGAGCGGCTGCGAGCCAGCCGGCCCGACGCCCCCGTGGTGGTCATGACCGCACACGGCAGCATGGACACCGCCATCAAGGCCATGCAGCGCGGGGCCTACGACTACCTGACCAAGCCCTTCGATCTGGACGAAGTCCTGCTGCTCACCGAACGGGCGCTGGCGGCCGCCCGGCTGAGCCAGGAGGTGGCCAGGCTGCGGAGCGGGCTCCAGGAGGTCCGGGAGTTCAGCGCCCTGATCGGGCGCCACCCGCGGATGCAGGACGTCTACAAGACGATCGGCCGGATCGCCGCCACCGACGTGACGGTGCTGCTGCGCGGCGAGTCCGGCACCGGCAAGGAACTGGTGGCCCGGGCCATCCACCACTACAGCCGGCGTTCGGGCCGCCCCTTCGTGGCGGTGTCGTGCGCCGCCATCCCCGGCACCCTCCTGGAGTCGGAGATGTTCGGTCACGAGCGGGGCGCTTTCACCGACGCCCGCGAGCGGCGCCTGGGCAAGTTCGAGCTGGCCCACGGGGGCACCCTCTATCTCGACGAGATCGGCGACATGCCGGTGGACCTGCAGACCAAGCTCCTGCGGGCGCTGCAGGAGCGGACCATCGAGCGGGTGGGCGGCCACGAGCCGATCGCGGTCGACGTCCGGGTGCTGGCCGCCACCAACCGCGACCTGGAATCGCTGATGAAGGAGGGGCGCTTCCGGGAGGACCTCTACTACCGGCTCAACGTCGTCACCCTCCACCTGCCGCCGCTGCGCGAGCGGCGCCGCGACATCCCGCTGCTGGTCGAGCACTTCCTCGCCAAGTACGCCGGCGAGCTGGGCGAGCGCGGGGTGGCGCCCGAGGCCCTGGACCGGCTGGTCGCCTACGACTGGCCCGGGAACGTCCGCGAGCTGGAGAACGTCGTCCAGCGGGCAATGGTGATGGCCGCCGGCGGGGTGATCCTGCCCGAGCACCTGCCCATCGGTCCCGTGTCGCCCGCCGCCGCGGCCGTGGCCATGGACGCTTCGCTGGAGGAGGTCATCGAGCGGCGGCTCGTGGAGTGCGTGCGGGGCTTGCGCGAGCGGCGGAGCGCCAATCTCTACGACCTCGTGGTCGGCCTGGTCGAGAAGCCCTTGCTGCGCGCCGTGCTCCGGGAAACCGGGGGCAACCAGGTCCGGGCCGCCCAGATCCTGGGGATCAACCGCAACACGCTCCGCAAGAAGCTCACCGAGCACGGGATCGACCCCGACCAGGCCTGACGCCGCGCGGCGTTGCGCGCCCGGCCACCCTGTGCCAGGATTCTGGCCTTCCAGGGAGGGACAAGCCATGACGCACGTGACGCGCCGCGCCTTCCTTGCCGGGACCGTCGCCACCCTCGCCGCCGCCCCTCGCGTCCATGCCCAGAAGGCGGGAGGAACCCTCCGGTTCGTCCCCCACGCCGACCTCAAGGTGCTGGACCCGATCTGGACCACCGCCTACATCACCCGCAACCACGGCTACATGATCTACGACACGCTGTTCGCCCTGGACGCCGACCTTCAGATCCGGCCCCAGATGGTCGAGCGGTGGACCGTCAGTCGCGACGGGATGAAGTACGCCTTCACGCTGCGCGACGGCCTCAAGTTCCACGACGGCCAGCCGGTGACGGCCGAGGACTGCGTGGCCTCCATCCGGCGCTGGGGCGCCCGGGACGCCGTCGGGCGGCTCATGATGGCGGCGGTGGGCCGCCTCGCCGCCACCGACCGCAAGAGCTTCAGCCTCGAGCTCGCCCAGCCGTTCGGGCTCGTGCTGGACGGTCTGGCCAAGCCCTCGGCCAGCCCCTGCTTCATCATGCCGGCCCGGCTGGCGGCCACGGACCCCAACGAACAGGTGAAGGAGACCGTCGGCTCCGGCCCCTACCGTTTCGTGAAGGACGAGTGGCAGCCCGGCAACCAGGTCGTCTACGTGCGCAACCCCGACTACGTCCCCCGCAACGAGGGGCCAAGCGGCGCCGCCGGCGGCAAGCGGGCGCTGGTGGACCGCGTGGTCTGGCGCTACATCCCCGACCCGGCCACCGCCCACGCCGCGCTGCGGGCCGGCGAGGTGGACTACTGGGAGAATCCCCCGCTCGACTTCGTCCCCTCCATGGAGCGCGACCCCAACCTCACCGTGTTCGTGACCGACCCGCGCGGCACCCAGGGGCTGCTGCGCCCGAATCACGTCCAGCCCCCCTTCAACAACAAGAAGGCGCGCCAGGCGCTGCTGTGGGCGGTCGACCAGGAGGCGTACCTGCGGGCCGCCATCGGCCAGCCCAAGTACTACCGCACCTGCCCGGGCTACTTCATGTGCGGCAACCTGCCCTACGAGAGCACCGTGGGAGCGCCGGCCCGGCCGGACCCCGAGCGGGCGCGTCAGCTGTTGAAGGAGTCCGGCTACGACGGCAGCCCGGTGGTCCTGATGGACCCGACCGACATCGCGCTGCTCCACGGCGCGACGCTGGTGGCCCGGGAGCTGCTGGCCAGGGTCGGCTTCAACGTGGATCTGCAGGCGATGGACTGGAGTACCCTGGTCGCCCGCCGCGCCAAGAAGGAGCCGGTGAAGGAGGGCGGCTGGAACCTCTTCCACACCTGGGCCATCTCGGCGGACACCATGACGCCGGCCGTGAACAGCGCCATCGCCGGGACGTGCGAGCGGGCCTGGTTCGGCTGGTACTGCAGCGAGACGATGGAGCGGCTGCGGAGCGAGTTCGCCCGCACCACCGACCAGGCCCGCCGCAAGCAGCTGGCCGAGGAGATCCAGCGCCTGGCCTTCGACGAGGTGCCCTACGTGCCATGGGGGCAGTGGGTGCTGCCCTCGGCCCACCGCAAGAACGTCCGCGGCGTGCTGCAGTTCGGCGCCCAGCTGCTCTGGAACATCGCCGTGTGAGCGCGCCCGGGCCCGGGCGCCGGCCGCGGGCGGTGGGCCGGTCGCCGGCGGACGGGTCGATGTGCCGGCGGATGGGGCGGCCGAACGGATGGGGGGCCGGTGGGTCCGGGATTAGTGCAACCGACGCTTGTGCGGGGACGCGTCGTCGGCTACGGTCGGACCACTGTGCCGGTTCCTGATGTCAATCCCGCCCCCCGGGTCCTGGTCGTGGATGACGAACCTCATGTCCGCAGCATGCTCTGCGACCTCCTGGCCCTCTGGGGTTCCCGTCCGGTGGGGGTGGCGAGCGGCCGGGAGGCCCTGTCACGGTTCGCCGAGGGCGGCTGGGACCTGGTCCTGACCGACCTCATCATGTCGGGGATGTCGGGGATCGAGGTCGCCGAGCAGGTGCGCAGCCGGGATACCTCCGTCGAGCTCATCATGCTGACGGCGTCAACCGCCGACCTGGAGGCCCACGCCCGCCGGCTCAGCTTCACCGTCGTGCGCAAGCCGCTGCCGCTGGCCGAGCTGGAGGCCGCGGTGCGCGACGCGCTGGCCCGGCGGCGCGCCCGGGTAGCCCGAACGGCCTAGCCCGACTGTCGCAGTCCGGCGGCCACCTCGGTCAGGCCGGGCGGTAGATCTCGCCGCCGGTCCGCCGGAATTCCTCGGCCTTGTCCCGCAGGCCCTCGGCCACTGCCGCCGTCTCCGAGGCCACTCCCTTGCGGGCCGCGTACTCCCGGACCTCCTGGGTGATCTTCATCGAGCAGAACTTCGGCCCGCACATGGAGCAGAAGTGGGCCAGCTTGGCGCCCTCGGCCGGCAGCGTCTCATCGTGGAAGGCCCGCGCCGTCTCCGGGTCGAGCGAGAGGTTGAACTGGTCCTCCCACCGGAACTCGAACCGGGCCCGGCTGAGGGCATCGTCCCACTCGCGCGCCCGCGGGTGGCCCTTGGCCAGGTCGGCGGCGTGGGCGGCGATCTTGTAGGCAATGACCCCGGCCTTGACGTCGTCCTTGTCGGGCAGCCCCAGGTGCTCCTTGGGGGTCACGTAGCAGAGCATGGCGGTGCCGTACCAGCCGATCATCGCCGCCCCGATGGCCGAGGTGATGTGGTCATAGCCGGGCGCGATGTCGGTCGTGAGCGGCCCCAGCGTGTAGAAGGGCGCCTCGTGGCAGACCACCAGCTGCCGGTCCATGTTCTCCTTGATCAAGTGCATGGGGACGTGGCCGGGCCCCTCGATCATGACCTGGCAGTCGTGCTCCCAGGCGATCCGCGTCAGTTCCCCCAGCGTCTCCAGCTCGGCGAACTGCGCCTCGTCGTTGGCGTCGGCGATGGAACCCGGGCGCAGGCCGTCGCCCAGCGAGAAGGCCACGTCGTACGCGGCCATGATCTCGCAGATCTCCCGGAAGCGCGTGTAGAGGAAGCTCTCCTGGTGGTGGGCCAGGCACCACTTGGCCATGATGGAGCCGCCGCGGGAGACGATGCCGGTCACCCGGCGGGCGGTGAGGGGGATGTAGGCCAGCCGCACGCCGGCGTGGATGGTGAAGTAGTCCACCCCCTGCTCGGCCTGCTCGATGAGGGTGTCGCGGTAGATGTCCCAGGTGAGCTCCTCGGCCTTGCCGCCGACCTTCTCGAGCGCCTGGTAGATGGGCACGGTGCCGATCGGCACCGGCGAGTTCCGCAGGATCCACTCGCGGGTCTCGTGGATGTTCCGGCCGGTGGAGAGATCCATGACCGTGTCGGCGCCCCACCGGATGGCCCACGTCATCTTCTCGACCTCGTCCTCGATGGAGGAGGCCACCGCGGAGTTGCCGATGTTGGCGTTGATCTTCACCAGGAACCGGCGCCCGATGATCATGGGCTCCGACTCGGGGTGGTTGACGTTGGCCGGGATGATGGCCCGCCCGCTGGCGACCTCGGCCCGGACGAGCTCCGGGTCCACGCCCTCCCGGAGGGCGACGAACTCCATCTCGGGGGTGATCTCGCCCCGCCGCGCGTAGTGCATCTGGGTCACCCGCCGGCCGGGCCGGGCCCGCAGCGGCCGCCGGACGCTCGGGAAGCGGACGCCGCCCAGCGCGGGGTCCTGCTCCCGCTGCCGCCGGTAGGCCGAGGACGGCGTGGCGAGCTCCTCCACGTCCCCGCGGCCGAGGATCCAGGGCAGGCGCAGCGGCGGCAGGCCCTGCTTGAGGTCGGTTTGCGCCTCGGGGTCGGTGTAAGGCCCGCTGGTGTCGTAGAGGCGGACCGGCGGTTCGCCGCCGGACAGGAGCACCTCGCGCATCGGCACCCGGATGTCGGGACGCGAGCCGGTGACGTAGACCTTGCGGAAGCGGGACGTCGCCATGGAGCCTCCCTTCGCTGGTATTACCCAGTTCAGGTTCGTGCGGTCGGCGGCGGGTGGCCGCCCTCTCAGCCCGGTTCCCCGAGCTCCCGCGGTTGCTCGTCGGTTTACGGCGCCAGCGTACGCCGGGGCGCCGGGGCCGTCAACGGCGCCGCGATGGCTGCTCGAGGACCCGCCGCGATGGCTGGCGACATGGGGGCGGCGCCCGCGGACCGCTCCGGGGTCCGGACGCCGAGGACCGGGCGTACCGGGCGCATGACCCGGTACGCCCGATCGCTGCGAGCCTGCGCTAGTCCTCGTCGGCCTCGGGCGCCGGGACGATGCGGAGCACGCGGCCGTTCGGGATCGGAGGCTGCGAGGGATTTGGATTGGGGTCGTCGAACGGGACGCCCGAGACGTTGCCCATCACGTACAGCTCGCTCCGAGCGTCGATGCCCATACCCAGGATGGCGAGCGAAACCGCCCCTCCGGGAAGCACGAGCAGCTCGCTGATCTTGCGCAGGCCCCGCCCGCCGCCGGGATGGAAGGCGAGCAGGCGGCCGTAGTCGTGCGGGCCGCGCGGGAACTTGAAGAGGAGCGAGAAGTCCGCGAAGACGTAGTGCCCCCGCAGGCGCGGGATGGCGCGGCCGTGGTAGACGAACCCGCCGATGACCGAGTGGCCTTCGTGGTGGGTGTCGTACTGGGCGACCGGATCGATGAAGCGCGTGCGGCGGGGGCTGCACTCCGGCCGGCCGGGGTCGGGTTCCTGGCTGGCGAAGCCGTCGTCGGGGACGCTGCCGGCGATGTGGAAGAAGAGGGTTCCCTCCTTGCAGTTCCAGCCGAAGTTCCCGCCTCGGGTGACGATGCTCACCTCTTCGATGTCGTTCTGGCCGACGTCGCCGACGTAGAGCTCGCCGGTCTTCGAGTCGAACGAGAACCGGAACGGGTTCCGGAAGCCGTAGGCCCAGATCTCGGGCACGGCCCCCGGCGTGGCGACGAACGGGTTGTCGGCCGGCACGCGGTAGGCCTTACCCGGCGTGAACGGGGGGTTGACGTCGATGCGGAGGATCTTGCCGAGCGGGGTGTTGAGCCGCTGGCCGTTGCCGTTGCCCTGGTGGCCGAAGATGGGCATGGAGCCGCACGGGGTGTACCTGGGTGGGGCGGTGATGAAGGGCTGGCCGTCGGCGTCGTCGGCGCCGCCGCCGTCGCCCATCGAGATGTAGAGCTTGCCGTCGGGGCCGAAGCCGAGGTCGCCGCCGTCGTGGTTGAACTGCGGCCAGTCCACCCGCATCAGCTCACGCCGGCTGCCGGGGACGACTCCCGCGGTCGGGTTGGCGGGATTTGCGGCTCTCCATTCCGCGATGACGTTCTGATGGTCGGCGGCCGCCGTCGGCACCGTCGGACTGGGGATCGTGGGCGGGCCGTTGGTGGGCTCGGAGGTGTAGGTGTAGAAGAGGCCGTTCTCCCGGAAGTCGGGGTGGAAGGCCACGCCGAGGAGTCCGCGCTCGTCGAAGGTGTTGGGGCCGCACACGCCGAGGGTGACCAGCCGGGCGCTGACGTCCAGGAACACCGACTTCGCCCCGGTTGTGAGGTTCACCGCCCAGAGCTTGCCCACCTGGTCCACGACGAAGAGCCAGTCGGGCAGGCCGGGGGCGGGCACGGCCTTGAGCGGCGCGGTCAGACCGCTGGCGACGACTTCCACGCCGACGGCGGGCCCGAACCGCGTGATGGGCGCGAACCGCGTGTCGTCGAACGGGTTCCAGGGCGGATGGGCAAGCGCGGCGGTGGACAAGAACCCGAGCGCGAGGACAGTGGCGCAGAAGACTGCCAAGGCCGAACGGTTCTGTGCTGCCATTGCCTGCTCCTGCGTTAGGGTGCACTCCCAAGGTTCAGGGTGGATTGAGGTCCTCGGAAGGGCACGCACGGGGACGGCGGACTTCGAGCCGGATGGCCGGGCGTCATGGGTGGACGAGACGATGGCTTGCTCAGCCCGGTTCTGTCAAGGGGGCGCCCGGTCAGCCGGCGAGCGTCTCGAGGGCCTGGACCTCGGCCGGGGCGAGCGGCAGGTCGAGGGCGGCCAGGTCCTGCCGCATGTGCTCGGCGTCCGTGGTGCCGGTGAGCGGCAGGATGCCGATCGCCCGGGCGAACCGGAAGACGACCTGGGCCGGCGTCGCCCCGAGGCGGCCGGCGACGCGACCGACGAGCGGGTGGGCGAGGACCTCGGGGTTGGCGGTCAGCAGCGAGAAGCCCTGGTAGACGATGCCGTGCTCGGCGCAGAACGTCCGCACGGCGCGGTCCCAGCCCAGGCGGGCGAAGCAACGGTTCTGGACGAAGGCCGGCGGCTCGGCGCCGCCGGCCAGCATCTGCTGGAGGTGGCGGAGCGAGACGTTGCTCACGCCGATCCGGCGCACGCGGCCGGCGTCGCGCTCGGCGCCCATCGCCGCCCACACCTCGGCGTCGGCGGCCGTCCACCCGTAGCCGGAGGCCGGCCCGTGCAGGAGCAGGCTGTCCACGCAGTCGGTGCCCAGGTGCTCGAGCGAGGAGCCCAGCGACTGGGCCACCTGCGTGGCGAGGTCGGCCTGGGGGTCGTAGGGCAGGCGGTGGTCCTGGCCCTGGCGGTAGGTGAACTTCGTCTGCAGGAAGAGGTCGGCCCGGGTGACGATCCCGGCCCGGTAGGCGGCGGCCAGCCCGGCTCCGACGCCGGCCTCGAAGTAGTGGCGCCGCTGGTTGGCGGTGTCGATGCCGCGGAAGCCCACCCGGAGCGCCAGCTCGGTGAGGGCCGCGGTCCGCTCTTCCTTCCAGGCCGTGCCGTAGAGGAAGTCGGGGAGGCGCCCGGCGGTCAACCCTTGGTGCTGCCGGCGGTCAGGCCGGAGATGTAGTAGTCCATCAGGAACACGTAGAGGATCACCGGCGGCAGGCAGGCCACGAGCGCCCCGGCCATCAGGCCGCCCCAGAAGTAGGAGTCCCCGCGGATGAGCGCGGTGACGGTCCCCACCGTCAGCAGCTGCTCCTCGTTGGAGAAGATGAAGGCCATCGGGTAGAGGAAGCCGGCCCACGACACGGTGAAGGCGAACATGGTGGCCGCCACCAGGCCGGGCATGGCCACCGGCAGGAAGATCCGGAGCAGCATCTGCAGGTGCCCGGCGCCGTCCACCAGCGCCGCCTCGTCCAGCTCCTTGGGGATCGAGGCGAAGTAGCCGATCAGGATCCAGGTGCAGAAGGGCACGATCGCGGTCGGATAGACCAGCGCCGCCGCCCACTTGGTGTTGAGCAAGCCCAGCCAGCCGACGATCTTGAACAGCGGGATGAACAGGAGCGTCTCCGGCACCAGGTAGGTGAGGAACACGCCGGTGCCCAGCACGCCGGCGCCGAGGAAGCCGAGCCGGGACAGCCCGTAGGCGGCCAGCACGCTGATGACCATCGACACGCTCACCGCCACCACCGTCACCAGGGCCGAGTTCCGGAAGAAGAGGAGGAAGTCGGTCTTGGCGAAGAGGTCGCGGTAGTGCTGGAGGGTGGCCCCCTGCTGGATCAGGAACGGCACCCCGCTCAGGCTCTCGATCTCCTGGTTGGTCTTGAACGAGGTCAGCGCCATCCAGTACGGCGGGAAGAGGAAGAAGACCACGAACAGCGTGATGACGCCGTAGCAGGCGACCAGGGTCAGGCGGCGGCGGGTCGACATCGAGCGCATCAGGCGACGCTCCGGCGCACGCCGCGCAGGATGAAGAAGGCCGACACGGCCAGGATGGGGAACATGGCCAGCGACACCGCCGCCCCCAGCGGGACGTCGCCGGCCTCGATGCCGAGCCGGAACGAGAAGGTCCCGAACAGGTGCGTCTCGTCGCGGGGCCCGCCCCGGGTCAGCACGCGGACGATGTCGAAGTTGGCGAAGGTGACGATGGTCGAGAACAGGGTCGTGATGGCGATGATGTTCTTGAGCATCGGCAGCGTGATGAACCGCAGGCGCTGCACGGCGCCGGCGCCGTCGATGGCCGCCGACTCGAAGAGCTCGGCCGGAATGGACTTGAGCCCGGCCAGGTACATGATCATGAAGAACGGGGTGCCGTACCAGACATTCACCAGGATGGTGGCGAAGCGGGCCCAGAACGGGTCGCTCAGCCAGGGCTTGGGGGTGGCGCCCAGCGCGACCAGGATCCAGTTGAGCGCGCTGTGAGTGGGCTCGAAGATCCACCACCAGCCGAGCGTGGACAGCGACAGCGGCATCACCCACGGGACCAGCGAGACCCCGCGCCAGACCCGCTGGCCCCGGGTCGGCAGGGCGTGGATCACCAGGGCCAGGATGAACCCCAGCAGCGCCTTGAAGAACACCGCGGTCACCGTGAACACGACCGAGGTGCGCGCCACCAGCCAGAAGGTATCCATCTCGAACAGGAGGAAGCGAAAGTTCTCCAGGCCGACGAACGTCGTCTCCCGCTTGTTCAGCATGGCCAGGTAGATCGAGTAGAAGAACGGGTAGACGATCAGGCCGCCGACCAGGACCAGCAGCGGCAGCGTCATCAGCAGGCCGACGG
>DATLZL010000428.1:0-13387 GCA_035574035.1 Binatia bacterium
GCGCTCGGGGTCGCGCTCAGCGAGCCGGTCGACCGCGCCGCTCACGCCCGGTTCGCGGCCCACATGCTGCAGCACCTCCTGCTGGTCACCGTCGCCGCGCCGGCGCTCCTGCTGGCCGACCCGTGCCCACGCCTGCTCTGGGCCCTGCCGCGCGCCCTGCGCCGGCTCACGAGCCTGCCGGCCGCCTGGCTCCTGTCCAACGCCGTGCTCTGGCTCTGGCACCTGCCGGCGGCCTACGACGCCGCGCTCGAGCACGGTGTGCTCCACGACCTCGAGCACCTCGGCCTCTACGCCGCGGCCCTGCTGTTCTGGTGGCCGATCCTCCGCCCGGCCCCGCGCGTGCGGCCGGCCCCGGCGCCGGGCTCTCAGGTCGCCTACCTCGTGCTGGGCGCCGTCGCCAACGCCGCCCTCGGCCTCCTGTTCGTCCTGCTGCCGGCTTCGGTCTACCCGACCTACGCCGCGACGATGCCGCTCGAGGCGGCGCTCGAGGATCAGGTCCAGGGCGGGCTCTTGATGTGGGGCTGGGGCGGCGCCGTGGACATGCTGGCCGTCCTGCTCGTCGTCCACCGTGTGCTCCGGGCCGGGGCGCCCGGACCGCCGCTCGGCGCTCCGGCCGCGGCCGGGCGCCCGGCCGGGGTCCAGTAGTTCTCAGCCGACCCGGTAACGCTCCAGCACTTTGCGGTCGACTTCGAGGCCCAGCCCGGGCCCCTCGGGCAGGCGGATGAGGTCGCCGCGGCGCGGCAGCGGATTCTGGGCCAGGTGGTCACGCAGGGGGTTCGGCGTCCGGTCCAGTTCGAACAGCACCTCGGCGGGCACCATGGCCGGCGGGTTTGGCGGCAACGCGGCGGCGAGCTGGAGGCTGGCGAAGAGTCCGACCGCCGTGCCCCAGACGTGGGGATACACCGTGATGCCGTGGGCGGAGGCGAGCGCGGCGATCCGCACGGCTTCGGTGAAGCCGCCGCAGGCGCAGAGGTCCGGCTGCAGGATGTCCACCGCCCGGCGGGCGCAGAGGCTTCGGAAGCCCCAGCGCGTGAACTCGGTCTCGCCCCCGGCCACCGGCATGGGCGCTGCCGCCCTCACCTGAACATAGCCGTCCACGTCCTCGGGAACGACCGGCTCCTCGAACCAGGCGATGTCCTGGTCGGCGACCCGGCGGGCGAGGCGCAGGGCCTGGCCGACGTCGTAGGCGTGGTTGGCGTCCATGGCGAGCTCCCGGTGCGGCCCGATCGCGGCCCGGACCGCCCGCACGTTGCGGACGTCCTCATCGAGGCCGAAGCCCACCTTCATCTTCATCGTCCGGAATCCCTCGGCGGCGTGCCGCTCGGCCTCCCGGGCCAGCGCCCGGGCGTTGTCCTCCACCCGGTGGCGGTAGAGGCCGGTGGCGTAGGCCCGGACCTCGGTGCGGAAGGCGCCCCCGAGCAGCGCCGCTACCGGCCGGCCGACGATCCGCCCCTTGAGATCCCAGAGGGCGATGTCGATCGCCGAGATCGCCGCCACCGCCCAGCCGGTGCGCCCGTAGTCGCGGAAGGTGTTGTAGAGATCCTCCCAGATCACCGCGCACTCGAACGGATCGCGCCCCACGACGCGGGGGGCGTAGAGCTCGTCCACCAGCGTCCGGTTGGGGGCGGCCGGGCCGTACGCCTCGCCGAAGCCGCTCAGCCCGTCGTCGGTGACGATCTCCACCACCAGCGCCTGGCGGACGGCGTGCCAGCCCTTGGCCGAGGCGAACACCTCGGCTTCGGGCAGGGCGTGGCGGAGCAGGTGGCTGCGGACCTCGCGGATCTTCACGGCGGTCGCTATCATAGCCCTTTCCTGCGTGGCATAATTGGCCGTTGAATTGACCGGATCCATGCCCGCACCGATACCGCTTCCCGTGCTGCCGACGCCCGCCGAAGGGCGGAAACCGGCCTGGCTCAAGGTCCGCGCGCCGGGCGGGCCGAACTACCGCCGGCTCAAGAGCCGCCTGCGGGAGTGGAACCTGCACACCGTGTGCGAGGAGGCGCGCTGCCCGAACATCGGCGAGTGCTGGGAGGACGCCACCGCGACCTTCATGATCCTGGGCGACGTCTGCACGCGGAACTGCGGGTACTGCGCCATCGCCCACGGCCGCCCGGTGTGGGAGGACCGCGAGGAGCCCGAGCGGATCGGCCGCGCGGTGGCCGCACTCGACCTGGACTACGTCGTGATCACCTCCGTGAACCGGGACGACCTGGCCGACGGCGGCGCCGCCCACTGGGCGGCGACGATCCGCGCCGTCCGCCGCCACGCCCCCCGCTGCCGGGTGGAGGCGCTGATCCCCGACTTCCAGGGACAGGCCGCCTCCCTGCAGACGGTGCTGGACGCCGGGCCCGACGTCCTCAACCACAACACCGAGACGGTCCCGCGGCTCTACAAGGTCGCCCGCCACGGCGGGCGCTACGACCGGGTACTGGAGCTCTTCCGGCGGGCCCGGGCGGCGGCGCCCGGGGTGCGCACCAAGTCGGGGCTCATCCTGGGGCTCGGGGAGACGCGCGAGGAGCTGGTGGCCACGTTCCGGGACCTGCGGGCGGTGGACGTCGAGATCCTCACCCTGGGGCAGTACCTGCGGCCCTCGCCGGCCCACCTGCCGGTCGCCCGCTACTATCACCCGGACGAGTTCGCCGAGCTGGCGGCCGTCGCCCGCGACCTCGGCTTCGCCCACGTCGAGGCCGGGCCGCTGGTGCGCTCCTCCTATCACGCCAAGCGGCAGACGCTGGCCGCCGGGGGAGCCTGAGTGGAGTACGTCACCATCCTGATGGTGTTCGCCTTCGCGGCGGCGGTCGCCGGCGCCCTGCTGGGCCTGCCGCTCCTGCTGGCGCCGCGCCGGCTCAGCCCGGTCAAGGTCCAGCCGTTCGAGTGCGGCAAGGACCCGCTGGCGGTGGCCGAGGGGCGCTTCGCGATCAAGTTCTCCACGATCGCGATCTTCTTCATCATCATCGACATCGAGCTGATCTTCATCTGGCCGTGGGCCATGCTCTACCGGGAGCTGGGCTGGTTCGGCTTCGTGGAGATGCTGGTGTTCCTGGGCATCCTGATGCTCGGGTTCCTCTACATCTGGGCCAAGGGCGGGCTGGAATGGGAGTAGGCGGCTTCTTCACCTCGAAGCTCGACCAGGCCATCGGCTGGGCCCGGAAGTACTCCATCTTCCAGTACCCCTTCGTCACCGCCTGCTGCGGCATGGAGTACATGGCCACCGCCTGCTCGCACTACGACATCGACCGGTTCGGGGCCGGCCTGCCCCGCTTCTCGCCGCGCCAGGCCGACGTGCTGTTCGTGGTCGGCACCATCAGCCACAAGATGGCGCCGGTCCTCAAGCGGGTCTACGACCAGATGACGGAGCCGAAGTGGGTCGTCGCCTTCGGGGTCTGCACGTGCACCGGCGGCTTCTACGACAACTACGCCACGGTGCAGGGCATCGACACGATCATCCCGGTCGACATCTACATCCCGGGGTGCCCGCCCCGCCCGGAGAGCGTGCTGGACGGCCTGATGAAGCTCCAGGAGAAGATCGCGGCGGGGGCGCAGCGGTACTGATGGAGGGCGCGCGCATCCTGGACGCCCTCCGGGCGCGCTTCGGCGCCGCCGTGCTGGAGACCCACACCCACCGGGGGGACGCCACCGCCGTCATCGCCCGCGAGGCGCTGCTCGACGTGCTCGCGTACTGCCGGGACGAGCCCGACCTGGCGTTCGCGATGCTGATGGACCTCACGGCGGTGGACTACTCCCGCTATCCCGGCCGGGAGGACGGGCCCCGGTTCGAGGTCGTCTACCACCTCTACTCGCTGACCCACAACCACCGGGTGCGGATCAAGGTCCCGGTCGGCGAGGACGACCCGGTGGTGCCGAGCGCCACCGGGCTCTGGCCCATCGCCGACTGGATGGAGCGCGAGGTGTGGGACATGTTCGGCGTCCGCTTCGCCGGCCACCCCGACCTCCGGCGCCTGCTGCTCTACGAGTCGTTCGTCGGTCACCCCCTGCGCAAGGACTACCCGATCAACCGGCGCCAGCCGCTGATCGGCCCCAAGATCTGACCATGCCCGAGCCCGGCTCGACCACCACCCGCGAGTTCATGCTCGGCGAGGGCGGCTTCACCGCCGGCACCCAGCCCATGCACCTCGGGGTGGGTCCCCAGCATCCGGCCATGCACGGCATCATCCGCATCGTCACCGAGCTGGACGGCGAGGTGATCCGCAAGGCCGAGGTGGAGATCGGCTACCTGCACCGCGCCTTCGAGAAGGACTGCGAGGTCGGCGGCTGGAACAACGCCATTCCCTACACCGACCGGCTGAACTACGTCTCGCCGCTGATCAACAACTTCGGCTACTGCATGGCGGTGGAGAAGCTGCTGGGGATCGAGATCACCGAGCGGTGCCGGTACATCCGCACGATCATGGCCGAGATCTCCCGGATCTGCGATCACCTCACGTGCATCGGCGCCTCGGCCATGGAGCTCGGCGCCTTCACCGTCTTCCTCTACATGATCAAGGCCCGGGAGTTCCTGTGGGAGCTGGTGGAGGAGGTCACCGGCGCGCGCCTGACGATCTCCTACGGCCGGGTCGGCGGCGTCAAGGCCGACCTGCCGCCTGACTTCGCCGGCCACATGCGCCAGGCGTTCAAGCAGGTGCGGGAGGTCTTGGACGAGGTGCACCGGCTGCTGACCGGCAACCGCATCTTCATGGACCGCATGGTCGGGGTCGGCGCGCTCTCGCGCGAGGAGACGATCGCCTACGGCATCACCGGCCCGCTGCTGCGGGCGGTCGGGGTGCCGTACGACGTGCGCCGGGCCCAGCCCTACGACGCCTACGACCGGGTGGAGTGGGAGGTGCCGACCCAGACCGCCGGCGACAACTACGCCCGCTACCTGGTCCGGATGGCCGAGATGGAGCAGTCCATGCGCATCGCCGAGCAGGCCCTGGACCAGATCCCGGCCGGGCCCATCAACGTGGACTACGAGGGACGGCCCATGGACCCGGCCGCGTTCGTCGACCAGGGCAAGCAGGGCAAGACCGGCGGGCTGCTGCTCCACCCGATCACGCTCTCGCCGAATTTGAGCGGGCAGGAGCGGCCGGCCCACCAGCGCGTGAACGTCGCCGACAAGCGGGTGGTGCTGCCCCCCAAGGAGACGACCTACGGCTCCATCGAGGGGCTGATGAACCACTTCATGCTGATCATGGAGGGCTACGGCATCCGGCCCCCGCGGGGCGAGGCCTACGCGGCGGTCGAGGGGGCCAACGGGGAGCTCGGGTTCTACGTGGTCTCCGACGGCTCCGACCGTCCCTACCGCGTGCGCTGCCGGCCGCCGTGCCTGCCGCCGATGGCGGCCCTGCACCGGATGATCGAGGGCGAGATGATCGCCGACCTGATCCCGACCTTCGGCTCGGTGAACATGATCGGCGGGGAGCTCGACCGGTGAGCACCGTGCGGGTCGAGTTCTCGCCCGAGCAGCTGGCGGAGGTCCGCCGCCTGCAGGCGCTCTACCCGGACCCCCGGGGCGCGCTGCTGCCGGTGCTGCACCTGGCCCAGGAGACGTTCGGGTACATCTCCCTGGAGGTCGAGGAGTACGTGGCCGGCCTGTTCGGCCTGTCGCCCGCGCACGTCCACGAGGTGGTCACCTTCTACACGCTGTTCTTCCGGGAGCCGCGCGGGCGGCACGTCGTGGCCGTCTGCCACAACCTCTCCTGCCACCTGGCCGGCGCCCCCCGGATCCTGGACCACCTGCGGCGCCGGCTGGGCGTCGAGGTCGGCGAGACCACGCCGGACGGCCGGGTGACCCTGCAGGCGGTGGAGTGCCTCTGCGCCTGCGAGCATGCGCCGATGATGCAGGTCGACGACCGCTACGAGTTCGACCTCACCCCGGAGAAGGTCGACCGGATCCTGGAGGGCCTGGCGTGACGGGCGAGCGCGTCCTCACCCGCCGCTTCGACCGGCCCGACTCGCACACGCTGGCCGCCTACCGCGAGACCGGCGGCTACCGGGCGTGGGAGAAGGCCCGCAGCATGGAGCCGGCCGCCATCACCGAGGAGGTGAAGAAGGCGAACCTGCGCGGCCTCGGCGGCGCCGGCTTCCCCACCGGCGTGAAGTGGTCGTTCGTCCCCCGGGGCCACACCGGGCCCGTCTACCTGGTCGTGAACGCCGACGAGGGCGAGCCCGGCACCTTCAAGGACCGCTACCTGCTGGAGCGCGACCCCCATGCGCTGATCGAGGGCATGCTCATCACCGCCCGGGCCATCCGGTCGCAGACGGCCTTCGTCTACATCCGCGGCGAGTACGTGGAGCCCTGGCGCCGCTTCAGCGCCGCCGTGCGCGAGGCCTACCAGGCCGGCTATCTCGGCAACGGCGGCCTGGAGGTCGTCATCCACCGGGGCGCCGGCGCCTACATCTGCGGCGAAGAGACCGGACTGCTCTCGTCGCTGGAGGGCAAGAAGGGCTGGCCCAAGATCAAGCCCCCGTTCCCGGCCGTCCGCGGCGCCTTCGGGCAGCCGACCATCGTCAACAACGTGGAGACCCTCTGCTGCGTGCCGCCCATCATCGAGCGGGGCGGCGAGTGGTTCGCCGGGCTGGGAACCAAGACCCAGGGCGGCACCCGGATCTACTCGGTCTCCGGTCGGGTCCACCGGCCGGGCATCTACGAGGCGCCGGTGTCGGTGACGTTGCGGCAGCTCATCGAGATGGCCGGCGGGGTCAGCGGGACGGGCCGGCTCAAGGCCGTGGTCCCGGGCGGGTCGTCGGCGGCGATCCTGCGCGCCGACGAGATCGACGTCACCATGGACGTGGACGGCCTGCGGGGGGTGGGCTCGATGGCCGGCTCGGCCGGGGTCATCGTCATGGACGAGAGCGTCTCCATCCCCGAGGCCCTGCTCGTCGTCGCCCGCTTCTACGCCCACGAGTCGTGCGGCCAGTGCACCCCGTGCCGGGAGAGCACGGGCTGGATCTACAAGATGGTGGAGCGCATCGTGGCCGGCCACGGGCGCAAGGAGGACCTGGACACCATCCTGGACGTGGCCCGGCGCGGCGCCGGCACCACCATCTGTGCCTTCTACGACGGCGCGGTGGGGCCCTACATCTCGTACATCGAGAAGTTCCGCGACGAGTTCGCGGCGCTGATCAAGACCTCCCCCGAGATGGCGCCGGCCGAGCCGGCGCTCGAACGGACGTAGATGCCCAGGCTGACCATCGACGGCAAGGAAGTCGAGGTCCCGGAGGGGACCAACCTCATCGAGGCCGCCCGCGTGGCCGGCGTCGAGGTGCCCCATTACTGCTACCACCCGGCGCTGTCCGTCGCCGGGCAGTGCCGGCTCTGCATGGTCGACGTCGAGAAGGCGCCGCGGCCCACCATCGCCTGCAACACCCCGGCCGCCGACGGCATGGTGGTGCGCACGGACACCGAGCGGGTGCGCGAGACGCGCCGATCCATCATGGAGTTCCACCTGATCAACCACCCGCTCGACTGTCCCGTGTGCGACCAGGCCGGCGAGTGCTGGCTGCAGATCTACTACATGCGCCACGGGCTCTACGAGCCGCGGATGGTGGACGACAAGGTCCGCAAGCCCAAGGCCGTCCCGCTCGGGCCGCACGTGATCCTGGACGCCGAGCGGTGCATCCTCTGCTCCCGCTGCGTGCGCTTCTGCGACGAGATCACCGGCACCGGGGAGCTGGGCATCTTCCACCGCGGCGACCACTCCGAGATCGGGCTCTTCCCCGGCCGGGTGCTGGACAACCCGTACTCCGGCAACGTCGTGGACATCTGCCCGGTGGGGGCCCTGACCGACCGCGACTTCCGCTTCCAGGTGCGCGTGTGGTACCTGGACACCGCCCGGTCCGTCTGCCCCGGCTGCGCGCGCGGCTGCAACATCGAGGTCCACGTCAACCGCCGCCGGCCCCACCACGCCGGCGGCCGCCGCGTGGCCCGGCTCAAGCCCCGGTTCAACGCCGACGTGAACAAGTGGTGGATGTGCGACGAGGGCCGCTACGGCTTCGGCTTCGTGGACGACCCCGACCGGCTCACCGTGCCGGCCCGCCGCCAGGGCGACGAGCCGGTCCCGGTGGCGTGGGAGGAAGCCCTCGGGGCCCTGACGGCGGCGCTCCGGCGACCGGCCGAGCGCGTGGCCGTCATCGCCTCGCCGAAGATGCCCAACGAGGATTTGTTCGCGCTCCGGCGCCTGGTGGAGGTGCTCGGGGTGCGGCAGGTCGGGTTCCGGGTGCCCCCGGCCGCGCCGGGGTACGAGGACGACCTGCTGATCCGCGCCGACAAGAACCCCAACACGCGGGGCGCCGAGCTGATCGGGCTGGACGGCGACGTGGCCGCGATCCTGGCCGCCGCGCGGGCCGGGCAGGTCGACACGCTCTGGGTGTTCGACCACGACCTGCTCGCCTCGGGCTGGCCGGAGACGGACGTGGCCCGGGCGCTGACGGCGGCGGAGACCCTCGTCTTCACCGGCACCAACGCCAACCGGACCAGCGCCCGCGCCCACCTGGTCCTGCCGGCCGCGGCGTGGGTCGAGCGGGACGGGACGTTCACCAACTTCGAGGGCCGGGTGCAGCGCTTCCGCTCGGCGGTCGACCCCCTGGGGGAGGCGCGCCCGACCTGGCGCATCATCGGCGACGCCCTGGCGGCGCTCGGCGCCCCCGCGGGCGCCTCCCGCGCCGAGCACTGGTTCCGGGCGCTGGCCGCCGCCGTCCCCGCCTTCGCCGGCCTGACCTACCAGGCCCTCGGCGACACCGGCCTCCTCGTTCGAGCGCCGGCCGAGGCGGTGTCGTGAGCACGGTGGCCGACCTCGGGATCGCCTTCGGGCGGGTCGCCTTCGTCATGCTGTTCGTACTCAACATGGGCGGGCTGCTGACGTGGGTGGAGCGCAAGCAGTCGGCCATCATGCAGGACCGCATCGGGGCCAACCGGGCCTCCATCTTCGGGCTCCGGCTGTTCGGCCTCTTCCACCCGCTGGCCGACGCCATCAAGATGCTCACCAAGGAGGACTTCCGGCCGGCCCGCGCCGACCGGCTCCTGTTCACGCTGGCGCCCTTCGTCTCCGTGTTCTTCGCCCTGGTCGCTTTCGCGGCCATCCCGTTCGGGGACACGCTCCGCCTCGGCGATCGCGAGGTGCCCCTGCAGGCCGTCACCCTCAACGTCGGCATCCTCTACGTCTTCGCGATGCTCTCGCTCGGCGTCTACGGGGTGATGATGGCCGGTTGGTCCTCGGGCAACAACTTCGCCCTGCTCGGCGGCCAGCGGGCGGCGGCCCTGATGATCTCGGCCGAGATCGCCATCGGCGCCTCGATCATCGGCGTCATCATGGTGTACGGCTCGCTCGACCTGCAGGCGATCGTGCGGGGCCAGGGGGAACTGCTCTGGGGGTGGATCCCGAAGTGGGGGATCCTGACCCAGCCGCTGGCCTTCATCCTGTTCCTCACCGCCGGTATCGCCGCCACCAAGCGGATCCCCTTCGACACGCCGGAGGGCGAGTCGGAGATCATCGGGTACTTCGTGGAGTACAGCGGGATGAAGTTCGGGATGTTCGCCATGGCCGACTTCCTGGAGACGGTGGTCATCGCCGGGCTGACGACCTCGCTCTTCCTGGGGGGCTGGCAGGTCCCGTACCTCGGGCCCGAGGGCTTCCAATTCCCGTGGGGGGCGGCGCTGGCGCTCCCGCACGGGCTGGTGGTGCTGCTGCAGGTCGGGGCGTTCGTCGTCAAGGTCTCGGTGATGATCTTCCTGCTGATGCTGATCCGGTGGACGCTGCCCCGCTTCCGCTACGATCAGGCCATGCGCCTGGGCTGGCTCGGCCTCTTCCCGCTGTCCATCCTCAACATCGTGGTGACCGGCGTGATCCTGCTCGCCGTCCGGGGAGCTTGATGCGCCTGCGGCAGCGGTTCTACCTGCTGGAGGTTCTGACCGGGCTGGCCCTCACCGGCCGCCACTTCTTTGTCAACATGGGGCGTCACATCGCCCACGCGCTGGGCCGCCGGGACGTCCGCGGCGCCGTGACCTACCAGTACCCGGAGGAACGCCGGCCGCTGGCCCCGCGGCTGCGGACGCTGCACCGCCTGGTGCGCCGCGAGGACGGCTCCCCGCGCTGCGTGGCGTGCATGATGTGCGAGACGGTGTGCCCGGCCCGCTGCATCTACATCGTGGCCGGCGAGCACCCGAACCCCGACATCGAGAAGGTGCCGGTCCGGTTCGACATCGACCTGGGCAAGTGCGTGTTCTGCGGCTACTGCGTGGAGGCCTGTCCCGAGGACGCCATCCGCATGGACACCGGCATCCTGGAGTTCTCCGCCTACAACCGGCGCTCGATGATCTACTCGATGGAGGCGCTGCTGGCCCTGGAGCCGGCCGGTCCCGACGGCCGGCCCACCTCGCCGGTGCCCATCCCCGCCGACCGGGCGCCGTGATGCCGCGGGTGGCCTTCCTGCTGATCGCCGCGCTGGCCGTCGCCTCGGCCCTGGGGCTGGTTCTGCGCCGCAACCCGATCCACGGCGCCCTGTTCCTGGTCGTGAACCTCGGCTGCATCGCCGCGCTCTACCTGATGCTGGGCGCCGAATTCCTGGCCGCCGCCCAGGTCATCGTCTACGCCGGGGCCATCATGGTCCTGTTCGTCTTCGCCATCATGGTGCTGATCCCCGGCAAGGAAGAGACGGGTCCCGACCCGCGCCGCGGCTGGCGGTTGCTGGCGGCCCCGCTCGGCGCCGCGCTGCTGGTGGAGCTGGCGGTGATCCTCCTGGCCGGCCAGGCCGCGACGGCCCCGGCCGCCGCGCCGGCGCCGGCCGGCGGCGTGGCCGCCATCGGCCGGCTCCTGTTCACCGATTACCTGCTGCCGTTCGAGCTGACCTCGGTCCTGCTGCTGGCGGCGATGGTCGGGGTGCTGCTCCTGGCCCGCCGGCGTGCCTGATGGTCCCCGACACCTGGTACCTGGCGCTGTCGGCGGTGCTCTTCACCATCGGGGTGTGCGGGGTGGTGCTGCGGCGCAACCCGCTGGTCATCTTCATGTCCATCGAGCTGGCGCTGAACGCCGCCAACCTGGCCCTGGTGGCCTTCGGGCAGCGGGCCGGCAACGCCGAGGGCCAGGCCCTGGTGTTCTTCGTGATGGCGGTGGCGGCGGCCGAGGTGGCGGTCGGCCTGGCCATCATCGTGGCGATCTTCCGCGTCCGGGAACGGCTCAGCGTGGATGACCTCAGCCTGATGCGCTGGTAGGAGACAGTCATGGCGCAACGTACCGAAGTCAGGCGGGCGGCGGCCGACGGCGTGGATGCCGCGCTGGCCCGGCGCCTGCTGCACGAGATGATGCTGATCCGCCGCTTCGAGGAGAAGGCGGCCGAGGCCTACGCCCTCGGCAAGATCGGCGGGTTCCTCCACCTCTACATCGGCGAGGAGGCGGTGGCGGTGGGTGCCACGTCCGTCCTGCGCCGCGACGACTACGCCATCGCCGCCTACCGGGAGCACGGCCACTGCCTGGCCAAGGGCTCCGACCCCCGGCGGGCCATGGCCGAGCTGTTCGGCCGCCGGGACGGGCTGTGCAAGGGCAAGGGGGGCTCCATGCACCTCTTCGACCGGAGCGTCAACTTCCTGGGCGGGCACGCCATCGTCGGCGCCCACCTGCCGCTGGCGGCCGGGGTGGGCTTCGCCATCAAGTACCGGGGCGGCGACCAGGTGTGTGTCTGCTACTTCGGCGACGGGGCGGTGCCGCAGGGCGAGTTCCACGAGGCGCTGAACCTCTCCGCCCTCTGGAAGCTGCCCGTCATCTGGATCTGCGAGAACAACCGCTACGCGATGGGCACGGCCGTGGAACGGGCGCTGGCCCAGACCGAGATCTGGAAGTTCAGTCAGTCCTACCGGATTCCCGGCGAGTCGGTGGACGGCATGGACGTGCTCGCCGTGCGGGAGGCGGTCGCGCGGGCGGTGGCCCGGGCCCGGGAGGACGGCACGCCCACCTTGCTGGAGGCCCGGACCTACCGGTTCCGCGGCCACTCCATGCGCGACCCCGCCGGCGCCGTGTACCGCACCAAGGAGGAGGTGGAGCGGGAGCGCCAGCGGGACCCGATCCTGCTCTTCCGCGACCGCGCGCTCAAGGCCGGCTGGCTCTCTCCGGACGAGGTGCGCGCGATCGAGAAGGACGTCAACGACACCATCGACGAGGCGGTGGCCTTCGCCGACGCCTCGCCGGAGCCGCCGGTGGAGTGGCTCATGACCGACGTCTACAAGGAGGACTGAGCGATGGCGGTCATGACCTACCGCGAGGCCCTGAACCTGGCGCTGCGGGAAGAGATGCGTCGTGACCCCAGCGTGTTCGTGATCGGCGAGGAGGTCGGCCTCTACGAGGGCGCCTACAAGGTCACCCAGGGCCTGCTGAAGGAGTTCGGCCCTCAGCGCGTCGTCGACACGCCCATCGCCGAGTCGGGCTTCACCGGGGTGGGCATCGGCGCCGCCATGGTCGGCCTGCGGCCGGTGGTGGAGATGATGACCTTCAACTTCGCCCTGCTGGCGCTCGACCAGATCGTCAACTCGGCGGCGAAGATGTATTACGTGTCGGGCGGGCAGTATCACATCCCGATCGTCATCCGGGGCCCCGGCGGGCCCGCCCACCAGCTGGCCGCCCAGCACTCGCAGTCGATGGAGGTGTACTTCTACCACGTGCCGGGGCTCAAGGTGGTGCGGCCCTCCACGCCGATGGACGCCAAGGGGCTGCTGAAGGCCGCCATCCGCGACGACAACCCGGTGATCTTCATCGAGTCGGAGACCCTGTACTCCGTCAAGGGCGAGGTGCCGGAGGACCCCGAGTTCGTCATCCCGCTGGGTCAGGCGATCGTGCGGCGGGAGGGGCGGGATGTCACCGTCGTCGCCTACATGGGCATGCTCTACCGGGCGCTGGAGGCGGCCGAGGAGCTGGAGAAGGAGGGCATCTCGGTCGAGATCGTCGACCCCCGGACGCTGCGGCCCATGGACATCGACACGATCATCGGCTCGGTGCGCAAGACCAACCGGGCGGTGGTGGTGGAGGCCGGCGCCGGCTTCGCCGGCATGGGCTCGGAGATCGCCGCCTTCATCCAGGAGCACGCCTTCGACGATCTGGACGCCCCGGTCGAGCGCGTGACCGGCGCCAACGCGCCGATGCCCTACGCGCGCAACCTCGAGCGGGCCAAGACACCGTCCAAGGAACGCATCGCGGACGCCATCCGGCGCGTCTGCTACGTATAGGGGGCCCGAGCAATGGCCGTCACCCGGGTGGTCATGCCCAAGCTGAGCGAGGCCATGGAGACCGGCAAGGTCATCAAGTGGCTCAAGAAGGAAGGCGACCGCGTCCAGGGCGGCGACATCCTGGCCGAGATCGAGACCGACAAGGCCGACGTGGAGATGGAGGCGTTCGGCTCCGGGGTC
>DATLZL010000429.1:0-53979 GCA_035574035.1 Binatia bacterium
GGACGCGATGCCGGCCGGGGGCGAGCTCACGGTAGCCGCCGCCGTCCGCGACGGCCAGCTGGTGATCGAGGTCGCCGACACCGGCGAGGGCATCCCGCCCGCCGACCTCCCCCATGTCCTCGAGCCGTTCTTCTCCACCAAGCCCGGCGGCAGCGGCCTGGGGCTGGCCATGGTGCACCGGATCGCGCAGGACCACGGCGGCGACGTGAGCGTGGAGAGCACGCCCGGCCGGGGCACCCGCGTCGTCCTCCGCTTCCCCGACACGGTCGACCAGTGAAGCCGGCTCGCATCCTAGTCGTCGACGACGAGCGCAGCATGCGCGACCTGCTGGCGATCACGCTCAAGCAGGCCGGGCACGACGTCGTGCTCGCCGACGGCGGCGCGGAGGCCGTGGAGGCTCTCCGCTCGGACGCCTTCGACCTCATCATCACCGACCTTCGCATGCACAAGGTGGACGGCCTCGGCGTCCTGCGGGCAGCGCGGGAACACTCCTCGGACACGGTGGTGCTCGTCGTGACGGCCTACGCGTCCACCGAGACGGCGGTGGAGGCGATGAAGCTCGGCGCCTACGACTACCTCACCAAGCCGTTCAAGCTCGACGAAATGCGCCTCACCGTCGACAAGGCGCTCGAGCGCAAACGCCTGCACGACGAGAACAAGGCGCTGCGCCGCGAACTCGCCCGCGAGCGCGGCCGGACGAGGTTCGTCGGTCGCAGCGTGGCGATGCTGGGGGTGCTCGAAACCATCCGAAAGGCGGCCGAGTCGACCTCGACCGTCATGATCACCGGCGAGAGCGGGACAGGCAAGGAACTGGTGGCCCATGCGATCCACCAGGAAGGCCCGCGACGCGACGGCCCGTTCGTCTCCGTCAACTGCGGCGCGATCCCCGAGACTTTGATGGAGTCCGAGCTGTTCGGGCACGTCAAAGGCGCGTTCACCGGCGCCGTGGCCAGTACCCCTGGTCTCTTCGCCGCCGCAGACGGTGGGACCCTGTTCCTCGACGAGATCACGGAGATACCCGTCTCCGTACAGGTGAAGCTCCTCCGGGCCGTCCAGCAACGCGAGATCCGCCGGGTCGGGGACACGCGGGACACCAGGGTCGACGTCCGTCTGATCGCCGCCTCCAATCGCGACCTCGCCCGGGCGGTGGCGGAGGGCGCGCTGCGCGAGGACCTCTTCTACCGGCTGAATGTCATCCCGATTCATTTGCCTCCCCTGCGCGAGCGCCGGGAGGACATTCCCCTTCTCGTGGCGCACTTCATCGACAAGGTTTCACACACGCTGGGGCGGATGCCGAAGCCGGTTACCCCGGAGGCCATGGCGGCCCTCGAGCGCTATCACTGGCCGGGCAACATCCGCGAGCTTGAGAACGTCATCGAGCGAGCGATCGTGCTCGGCAGCGGCGAGAGTCTCGACCTCGACGCCCTGCCCCCTGCGATTCTCACCCCGCGCGCCGACGACGGCCTGTCGCTCGACATTCCCCCCCAGGGCCTCAAGCTCGACGAGTTACTCGACCGCATCGAGCAGCGTTATCTGGAACTGGCTCTCCGACGCACGGGCGGCGTGCAGACACGGGCGGCTGCTCTGCTGGGTCTCTCGTTCCGCCAGTTCCGCTACAAGCTGCAGAAGCATCTCCAGCGCACCGGCCGGAACAGCGCCCATTGTCCGGAGTGACGCTTTTCGTCACCTGCCCTGCCATCGCCGGTCAGCTTGCCCAGCGGTGGCGGCACCCGATGGTCGGCAAGTCGTCGAAACCTCGAGCCGGGGTCACTTGTACGGTCTGGCATCCGCCCTGCAACCCCCCGGAGCCGATGCGACCGGTCGGCAACTCGAAGCAAAAAGGGGGAGCGAATGATCACGTTCTGGCACAAGAGGCGTCGTTTCGGTAATCAGCAGGGTTTCACGCTCGTCGAGCTGATGGTCGTGGTGGCGATCATCGGTATCCTGGCCGCCATCGCCATCCCGCTGTACGCCAACATCCAGGCCCGGGCCCGCATCGCCAAAGCCCAGGCCGACGTCCGGTCACTCGCGTCGGCGGTGATGATGTACTCGGCCCACATGGGAGTCATCCCGGCCGCGCTGGCCGACCTCACCAGCCCGGCAACCAACGCACAGAATCAGGTCGCGGGGCCGTTCATGGCCGCCATCCCGCAGCCGCCGAGCACGGCCTGGAGCGCGTACAACTACGCTCCGAACACCTCGGCGGGAACGTTCGCGATCACCGCTGCGGGTGACGGCGTCACCGTCAGCGTTCCGTAGCGTTCGCTTCTCCGCCCGCGCGCGAGGCTTCCCGGCTTCGCGCGCGGGCGAGCCGTCAAGGCTCCGATAAGACGCACCGAGCTCTCCAGCGTGAATCAGACCCTCCTCCTACCAGGGTTGAACCCCTTTCCTGCGCTGGCGCGCCTCTGGTCCTACACGCGCTTACCGAGCCTGGCTGGCGTTCCAGTCCTGGTGGCCGGCATAACGTTCGGTGTCTTTGCCCCATCCCTCTGGCATGGGTTCGTTAACTGGGACGATACCGCCAACTTCGTCGAGAATCGCCACTATCGGGGACTCGGGTGGGTGAACATTCGGTGGATGGCGACGACATTTCTCATGGGTCAGTGGATACCGTTGACGTGGTTGACTTTGGGACTTGACTACGTGCTATGGGGGATGGATCCCTTCGGCTATCACCTCACCAACATCCTTCTCCACTGTGCCACGGCCGTGGCCTTGTACTTCCTGTCCCGTCGCCTGATCGCTCTATCGATCCCCTTCCGGGAGGGCGACGCGCTGACGATCGCGGCTCTGGCGTCCACGCTCTTTTTCGCCATTCACCCGCTAAGAGCCGAGTCGGTCGCCTGGGTCACCGAGCGACGGGACGTACTTTCCGGCTTGTTCTTCGTGCTGGCCCTGCTCGGCTACCTGCGAGCCCGCTCGGGCGGGCCGCGGTCTGGCGCCTGGCTGCTGGCTTCGCTCGGCTGCTACCTGCTCGCCGCTCTGGCGAAGTCAATCGTGGCCACCCTTCCGGTGGTGCTCCTGCTGCTCGACCTCTACCCCCTGAGAAGGATCAAGCCCGGCGACTGGCGCACGCGCACTGGTATCAGGCTCGTTTTGGAAAAGGCCCCGTACTTCGCCATCGCGCTGAGCACCGGCCTCATGGCCATCTGGGCTCAACGATCCAACAACTTCCTGACCTCTCTCGACCGGCTGTCGGTGGCGGACCGGATCATCGTGGCCATCTACAGTGTGTGGTTCTATTTCGCCAAGACCGTCCTGCCGAGCAGTCTCTCGCCCCTCTACGAGCTGCCAGCCCGAGTGGAACTCAGCGAGCCGCGGTTTCTCGGCTCGGCTGTCGGCACCCTCGTCCTGAGTACCATCGTGCTGGCCACTGGCCGCCGGCATCCCGCGGTCCTGGTTGCCTGGCTCGCGTACCTCGTCATCCTCGCGCCCGTGAATGGGCTGTTGCACAATGGACACCAATTGACTCACGACCGGTACAGTTACCTCTCGTGCCTGCCCTTAGCCTTGATGTTCGGTGCTGGTGTCGGCCGGGTATTGCAGGCGGGCCGAGGAAATCTTCTCCGCCCTGCCGTGGCAAGAGCGGCCCTTGTGACGGCAGCGGCGTGGCTCGTGGCACTCGGCATTCTGACCGCGCAGCAGGTCGGGATCTGGCGGGACGACGACACGCTATGGCGCCATGCGCTCGAGAGTGACCCCGCCTGCTCGATCTGCCACATCAATCTGGGGATCACGCTCGCCAATCAGGGTCTACCTGGGCTTGCCATTGGGCAGTTCGAGCGAGCGCTCGCCCTGCGCCCCGACCGAGTCCGGACCCACGGAAACATCGGGACAACCCTGTTGCAGGCGGGACGGCCCGCCGACGCTCTCGCCCGGTTTCAGAAGGTGCTCGCTCGATACCCTGACGACAACAACACGCGCAACAACGTCGCGGTCTGCCTCCTTCAACTCGGCCGACGGGACGAAGCTTTGGCCGAGCTGCGAGCCATCCTCGAGCGGGATCCGCGCCATGTCCTGGCTCGCGCGAATCTTGGCGTCGCACTCGTCGAAGATCACCGACTGGAGGAGGGCACCGCGCTGCTCGAAGAGGTGCTCGCCGACAAGCAGGACCAAGCCCAGGCCCGAGCCGGCCTCGTCCGGGGATATCTTGCTCTCAACCGGAACGACGCCGCGCTTTCTGCGCTCGAGGCGCTTCGCGCGACCGATCCCCGCGCCGCGAACCAACTCGAAGGCCTGCTCATCCCCACCTGGTAGCGTATGGCGCTCGGCATCACTTTCCTCGGACTCGTGATCGGCAGCTTTCTCAATGTCGTGATCGTCCGGCTGCCGGCTGGAAGAAGCCTCTGGCGTCCCGGCTCGACCTGCCCGACCTGCGGCGCCGCCATCGCCTGGCACGACAACCTCCCTGTCCTCTCCTTCGTCCTCCTTCGGGGACGGTGCCGCGCCTGCCGGGCGGCGATCTCGTGGCGCTACCCGGCGGTAGAGCTGACGACCGCCGGCCTGTTCGCCCTGGCCTATGCGCGGTTCGGCCTCACGGCCGAGTTCGGGCTGGCCGCCGTGCTACTGGCGGCCCTCGTGGCGATCACCGTCATCGACCTCCAGCACCAGGTGATCCCGGACGTGATCACCCTGCCCGGTGTCGTCGGGGGCTTCGTCGCCAACCTCGCCCTCGGCCGGATCGGATGGCTGGATGCGGCGCTGGGTGTCCTCGTCGGCGGTGGAATCTTCTGGGTCGTCCTCCAGGGCAGCCTCCTGATCTTGGGGCAGGAGGGAATGGGCGGGGGCGACGTCAAGCTCGGCGCGATGCTGGGCGCCTTCCTCGGCTGGCAGGCCACGCTCGTGGCGGTCTTCCTGGCGGTCGTGGGCGGCGGCCTGGTCGCCCTCGTCCTGCTCGGCCTCAACCTTGCCGGGCGTAAAGACCCGATCCCGTTCGGACCGTTCCTGGCCGCCGCGGGGGCCACGGCTTTGCTGTGGGGTGACAGGCTCATGGCCTGGTACTTTGCCGGTCTGAGAGGCTGACCGCCCGTATCACCTCGCTGCGCCAGAACCGTGGGCACCCCGCCCACCGTGGCAGGCAGGCCGGTGCCAGTCTGGCCCGTGTCGAGCACTCGCCGGAGCTCGGGCCGGACGAAGCCGTCGGGGCCGATCGTGCAACACCCCGGGAAATCGAGCGAATCCCACCATCGTGGCGAGGCACCGGTGGCTCCGCGGTCTGGCGCCCCCCTTGCTTGATTCCACGTCGACGTCTCCAGCGACCTGGGGAGGTGCTCAGCCCTGATGTTCGGATCGGCCCGTCGGGCTCGGCAGGAGCGTGGATTCTCGGCGGCCGAGCTGCTGGTCGTCGTGGCCGTGATCGGGGTCCTCGCCGCCGTCGCCGTGCCGTACTTCCTGTCGTACTGGCGGGCGGCGGCGCTGAGAGCCGGGGCGGAGGAGCTGGCGGCCGTCCTAAACGACGCCCGTCAGCTCGCGATCAGTCGGAACCGGAGCGTGTGCGTGAGCAACGACGGGACGCGGGTCCGCTTTCACCTCGACAACTGCGCAGGTGCGGCGATCACGCGATCCGGATCGGACGGACAGGGGTGGATCACGTTGACCAACGGCCAGCGCGTGAGCGGCAGCACAGCGAACGTCACCTTCAACTACCTCGGCGCGGCGACCACCGCTGCGACGTACACGGTCCAGAACCCGAACGGCAACTCGACGCTGTGCGTCGTCGTGGCCGCCTCGGGTCGGGTCAGGATCGGCCCATGCTCGTGAACGACCGCGGCCTCACGCTGGCGGAGATCCTGGTGGCCCTGGCCATCGTGGGCATCGGGCTCGTCGGCCTGCTGGCGATCGTTCCGGTCGCCACCTACGGCGTCCAGGAGGGCAGTCAGCTCTCCACCGCGACGTTCCTCGCCGAGCAGGGCCTGGAGCAGGTCCGCAACGCAGTGTGGACACAGGTCCGGAATCTGGACTGCCTCGGCGTCGGCCCCACCGCCGCGCCCACATCGACCCGCTGCGACCGCAGTCCGTGCGCCCTCGACGCCGGGTGTACCACCTTCCCCGACGAGCCGAGCGTCACGGGCTACCCCGCGTACAGCCGCGAGGTGCGTGTCATCGACTGCGGGACGACGGCGTGCGGAGGTGTAGTGGATTCCAATCTGCGGCTGGCCATCGTCAACGTCTCCTACCGGCCGATGACGGCCAGGGGTGTGGCCTCGACGCCCAAGACCGTACGGCTCAGCCTGCTGATCGCCAAGCGCCAGTGAAGAGCCGCGGGTTCACGCTCGCCGAGTTGCTGGTCGCCCTGGCCGTGCTGGGCATCCTCATGGCCGGCGTGGTGACCCTCCAGCGGCAGGGGCAGTTCGCCTATCTCTGGGGAGCCGCCCGGGTGGAGGCCCAGCAGGGCGCCCGGGCCGGCCTGGACCGCATGCTGGAGGAGTTGCGGCTGGCCGGGACGATCACCGCCGCCCCGAACTGCGACAACGCGACGACCGGCGCTCGCGACATCACTTTCCAGTTCATCGACGAGACCGGGGCCAGCGTCACGGTGCGCTACGACCTGAGCGGTACCGATCTCCGCCGGAACCAGACCGCCCCGGTCCCGCCCACCCCGCAGCCCGAGGTCGTGATGGACGGCGTGCAGGACCTGAAGATCTGGTGCCTGGCCAGTAACGAGCAGCGCACCGCCGTCCTGGCCAACGTGCGCAGCGTTGTCGTGTCGGTCAGCGTCGCCTCGAACGAGATCGTGTCGGCGTCCTCGCCGTACCGCCAGTATTCGCTCCTCCAGTCGCGCGTGCGGCTGAGGAACGCCGCCAACTGATGGAGAACCGTATGAGCCAGCGTGGAATCGCCTTGCCGACCGCCCTCATCGCCCTGGTGATCCTCACCGCCCTGGTCGTGGCGTTCGTCACCCTGGCCGGGAACGAGCCGGTCATCGCCGGCAACCACCTGCGGAGCACCGAGGCGCTGGCCCTGGCCGAGTCGGGGGTCGAGCGCTCGATCTGGGCCCTCGGCCCCTTCCTCGGGCCGCATCCGGGAGGCGCCCCCGTCCAGCCGCTCTTCGATGTCCCCCGCGGAAACGCGACCGCTCCCTGGGACGGCAGCATGCTGATGGCCCAGGCTCCCGCGTCCGACCCGACGATCATCGGAGGGTACGCCGTCCGCCTGACCCCGGGCACCCGGGCCAACGAAGTCAACGTGGAGAGCACCGGCTGGACCCCGAACCAGACCAACCCGGCCGGCAAGCGGATCATCCGGGTGACCGTGCAGTCCTTCGCCGGCCGGTTCGACCCGCCGGGCCCCCTGAACGTGAACGGCGAGGTCGACGTCCGCGGCAACGCGAGCATCCAGGCTACCGGCAACCGCTGCCATCAGGCCTCGCCGGCCAACGGGACCTACTCGGCGGGCCGGACGCAAGTCGGCGGCAGCGCCCAGATCTGCGCCAACGGCAGCTGCTCGACGCGGACGTGCAACAGTCCGAGCTGCGTGGAGTACGCCGCCGACGCCCCGCAGACCTTCCAGAACCTCCGGTTCACGCAGCGCGAGCTGGACATGCTCAAGGCCATGGCCCGCGAGAACGGGACGTACTGGGGCCCCGGCCAGCTCGGGCCCAACCCGGGGAGTTACAACGGAAGCGTGAATTTCACGAACGTCCCGAGCGGCGTCGTCTTCATCGACACCAGGAGCGGCAACCCGCCCAGCGCCTCGAACCCCTCGGACCTCGCCTCGGTCCGGATCACCGGGGACCAGGCCGCGGGCTGGATCATCGTCATGGGCTCGCTCGACGTCGCCGGCAACACGAACTTCCGCGGCCTCCTCTACGTCATGGACGACCTCACGGCCGGCAACGGTACGGCGAGCATTTACGGCGCCGTGATCGCCCACAACATCAACAACTCGAACGGCTCGGCCATCGACACCTCGGCGAACGGCAACATCACGATCAGCTACGACTGCCAGGCGATGGACACGGGTGGTGGGCAGATTCCCCAGGGCTTCGTGGTCCAGCCCGGGACATGGCGTCTGATCTCCGGCTGAGGGCGCTCCGAGCCCCGGCGGCGGCCCTCGCCTCGGCCGCGCTTCTCCTGACCGGCGGCGGGTGCGGCCAGGGGCCGGCCGCGCCGGTGCAAGCCGCCGCCCCACGGGACCTGATGGCCGAGGCGGTGGAAGCCATGGCCCGCCGGGACTACGCCACGGCTGCCTCGGCCTTGCGGCGCGTCATCGAGCGCTCCCCGGACCACTTCGAGGCGCACTACCGCCTGGGGGTGAGCGCCAGCCACCTGGATCTCGCCGATGAGGCGACCAGGGAGTTCGAGTGGGTGGTTGCTCACGGCGGGGCGAACTCCCCGGAGGTCCGTCTGGCCCGCGACTGGCTGGCCGCCCGGCGCCGTCCGGCTCCCGACGAGACCCTCCCGCCGCCGACGTCCACACCGGACCCTACTCGGGCGACCCTTTCGGGCCGGGTGGTCTGGGAAGACAACGGGATCCAGCAGCCCCGCCCATGGGTACGCCTGTTCCTGCAAGGGGTGAAGGGAACCCCGGTGGAAGACGAGTTCTTCCGGGTCCAGACGGACCAGAACGGCGCCTACGAGATCACCGGCATACCCCCGGGAGAGTACCGCCTGACCGACCGGGGCTCGGGGACGACGACCTGGCGGCTGAAGGTCACGCTGAAGCCCGGCCAGAACGTGGTGCTCGACCTCTCCCCGGCCAACAGCGTGCGGGTCCGGGACGATTTCCCCGACCCCGCCGGATCGTGACGCCGGCGAGCCGGAGGCGCCTCATCCGGGGCCGGACCTGCGCCGGGGTCCCGAAAACGTTGGTGACCGGGAGGGTGACTCCTATACTACGAATCAGCGAGTGAGAATTCGTGCTCAAGATTCCATTCTTCAAGCGCACGACTAGCACCTTCGGGCTCGACATCGGCTCCAGCGCGGTCAAGGTCGTCCAGCTGGATCCGGAGGGCGCTTCCGTGGTGGCGCTCGGCACCGCAGCCTTGCCAGCCGATGTCATCGCCGACGGCATGATCAAGGACCCGCCGACCTTGGTCGATGCCATCCGGGACGCCGTCGGCCGCGCCGGGGTGCGAGGCAAGGAAGCCGCCATCGGGGTCTCGGGCCGCGAGCTGATCATCAAGAAGGTCCAGATCCCCGAGGTACCGGCCAAGGAGCTGCGCGACGCCATCCAGCTCGAGGCCGAGCATCACATCCCTTTCGCCATCGACGAGGTGTTTCTCGACTACCACGTGATCGGCCGGCACGACGGGGTCATGGACCTGATCCTCGTCGCCGTCAAGAAATCGAAGGTCGTCGAGTACGTCGGCGTGGTGGAGGAGGCGGGGCTGAATCCGGTGGTGGTCGACGTGGACGGCTTCGCCCTGGGCAACCAGTTCGAGCTGAACCATCCGGACGAGCAGCGAGAGGCGGTGGCGCTGATCGACATCGGGGCCTCGGTCATGAAGACCAACGTGGTCCGCAACGGCGCCTCGATCTTCGCCCGCGACATCCCGTTCGGCGGCAACCACTACACCCAGGCCATCGCCCAGCACGTCAAGATACCGTTCGAGCAGGCCGAGGCGGCCAAGCTCGGACAGGACGTCGGCGTGAGCTGGGAGTCCCTGGTGCCGGCCCTGGAGGCGGTCTCCCGAGAACTCAGCCTGGAAGTCCAGCGCACCTTCGATTACTTCGCCTCCACCGCCGACTCCGAGCGCATCGGCAAGATCATGCTGGCCGGCGGCTGCGCCCTTCTACCCGGCCTGGCTGACTATCTCGCCTCGACCTGGGGTATCCCGGTCGAGGTCGTCCGGCCCTTCGCCCGCCTCGAGGTGCCGGCCTCGTATGCCGAGACGGTGGCGGCCTCGGGCCCGGCCCTGGCGGTGGCCGTCGGCCTGGCGCTGCGGCGCCCTGGAGACAAGGACGAATGATCCGCATCAACCTCGCGCCTTCCGGAGAGCGCCGCCGGGCCGCCATCGCGTTCCGGGTGCCGAGTGTCAACCTCGGGGCGGTGTTCCTCGTCCTCTACCTCGCGGCTGGAACAGGACTCACGGCGTGGTGGTGGAGCCTTCGGACGGAAGAGCGCCGGCTCGCCGCGGACATCGACGCCATGAATCGGGAGCTGACGACGCTCCGGGCCATCACCGGCCAGACGGCGCAGGTCAAGGCCCAGGCGGCCGAGCTGCGCCAGCGTCTCCAGGTCATCGAACAGCTCACCAGGCACCAGGACCGGCCGCTGGCTCTCCTGGACGCCTTCGCCGACATGGTTCCCAAGGACCTCTGGATCACCGCGCTGGAAGAAAAGGGCATGACCCTGACGGTGAAGGGTACGGCCTTCTCCACCACCGCGGTCGCGGACTTCATGCAGAACCTCCGGCAATCCGGGCGCTTCAAGGACGTGGACATCCTCGTCGCCCGGCAGGATCTCACCAAGCCAACGCGGCAGGTCACCTTCGAGGTGACGTGCCGGTACGAGGGCTGACCGGATGACGTGGCCCGCCTTCCTCGAGCCGCTGATCAGCGCACCGCGCTGGCAGAAGGTGGTCCTCGGCGTCCTCGGACTGGCCATCCTGGGCGCGGGAACGTACTTCCTGCTCCTCTCCCCTCTCGAGATCCGCGTCGGCGGCCTGCGAAGCCAGCAAGCCTCCCTCCAGCGCGAGGTGATCGCGGCCCGGGCGGCAGCCAACGAGGTCAACCGGACGCGCCGAGAGATCGCCGAGCTGACCGCGAAGCTCGATGTCCTGAAGGACAGGCTCCCGACGGAGAAGGAAATGCCCGCGCTCTTCCGGAGCGTGACGGACGCCGCCTACCAGGCAGGGCTCCAGGTAGCGCTGTTCCAGCCCCGGGAGGGCCGGATCCGCGACTATTACGTGGAGATTCCGATCGGCCTCACGGCCGAGAGCGGATATCACCAGCTCGGTGAGTTCTTCGAGAAGGTCTCGAGACTCCCTCGGCTCGTCAACGTAGCCGAGATCAAGGTGAGCGGGCTCAGCAAGGGCCCCGCCCCGCTCCGAGCCGAGCTGACGCTCGCCACGTACCAGTACCGGCCGGTCGGCTCCCCACCGGCCCCCAAGACGGGCCAGCCCGAGGCCAAGAAATGAGGGCGGCCGCCGGCCTGGTCCTGCTCGCGCTCGCGGCCGGGTGCACCGGCTCGCCCGCGCCTGCTCCTGCTCCGGTTTCGAATCTCCAGGCCCCGGTCCCGGCGCCGCCTCCCCCGCCGACGGCAGGGTCCACAGTGGCGGCGGCACCGATTCCGCCCCTCCCCGAGCCGCGGAACCTGGAATACGACCCGCGCGGACGGCGCGACCCCTTCGAGACCCTGGAAGTCCGGGAGGGCGCGAGCGGGCCGACGGTCGCCTCGGCCAGGCTCACCGGCATCGTCCGGAGCGGCCAGGGCCTACTCGCCCTGGTCGAAACCGCCGACGGGCTGGGATACATCCTGAAGCCCGGCGACACGCTGGGAGACGGCCGGCTCGTCGAGATCGGCCCCGACAGCGTCGTCTTTCGCGTGCCGACGCGCGCGGGCTCCACCACGGACCGAGTGGTCCTCAAACTGCCGGGTGACTGAATGAGCGAACAGCGAAACCAGGCGTTGCTCAGAGTCGCGTGCGCCATCCTGCTGGTCCTCGTGCTGGCGGCGTCCGGCGACGCCGCCTCGGCCGCCCCGGACCTCACGTGGGCGCGGCTGGCGGAGGTGACCGTCAAGCACCAGCCGGACGCAACCGTCGTCCACGTCAAGACGGCCGGTGCGGCTCGCTATCGAGCCGAGCTGATCGACTCGCCGGACCGTCTCGTGCTCGACCTGGAGGACACCGTGTACGGCTGGCGCAAGACGCCGCTGGTGGTCGACCGGGCGCCGGTGAAGGCCATCCGCGGCAGTCAGTACCGGCGGGGGGTCGCCCGGCTGGTCCTGGAGTTCACCCGCAAGGTCGGGTACGCGATCCGCGAGGACGCCGACGGTCTCAGCATCGTCATCCCGACCGCCGCGCTACCGCCCCAGGCCGCCGAGGCTTCGCCGGCCGCGCCGAAGGTCCTCGCAGCGACCGTCGAGCCGGCCGTGAAGCCGGAAGACGCCGGGGCCGCGGCCCGCCCGGCCGGTTCCGAGGCGATGAAGGTCGAGCCGACCGCGCCGCCCCCGGGTGCGATTCTCCCGGCGCCCCGGGCGATGGCCGCGCGGAAGGAGCCAGTCCCGGCCGGCCCCGTGCGCGTCGCGCAGACGCAGGCCGCACCGGCGGCGCCGGCCAACGGACGACTCATCTCCCTGGACTTCAAGGACGCCGACGTCGTCAACCTGCTCCGCATCCTGGCCGCGGAGAGCGGCCGCAACATCGTCATCGGCGACGACGTCAAGGGCAAGATGTCGATCTCCCTCAGGAACGTCCCCTGGGACCTGGCGCTGGACACCATCCTGTCCGTCCGCGGCCTGGAGCGCCTCGAGCGCGACGGCGTGATGCGGATCGTCTCCACCGAGCAGCTCACGAAGGAGCGCGAGGCCCGGGCCCGCGTGGAGGAGGCCAAGATCAAGGGCGAGGCCGAGGCCCGCGCCAAGCTGGCCGAGGCTCAGGTGAAGGAGGCGGAGGCCATCCAGCGCAAGCTGGCCGCCCAGGCGGCCCAGCGCGAAGCCGAGGCGCGCGGCCCCCTTCGCGAGGAGACGGTCCGCCTCTCGTACGCGGATCCGGAAGAGGTAGCCAAGACCCTCCAGGGCATCCTCGGCATCCCGGCCGAGGGGCAGAAGATCCAGGGGCCCGGCTACATTTCGGGGCCGATCGCCGAGCCGCCGTTCTCCCAGCTCTTCGGCCCGGGTGCACCGGCCACTCCGCCGGCTCCCCCGATCTCCGTGTCCCAGGACGTGCTGGCCAAAGGGCTGACGATCCGGGCTCACAAGCCCACCAACACGCTCTTTCTCCGACTTCACGCGGCGGACCTCGAGCGCGTGAAGACGCTGATCCGCGAGTCGCTCGACGTGCCCCTGCCCCAGGTGAAAATTGAGGCCCGGATGGAGATCCTCGACCGCACCGCGCTGGAGCAGATCGGCATCCAGTGGGGCGGCTTCGTCGCCGGTAATGCCGGTTCGCAGACGCTGGTCGGGCAGGGACTTCAGACCACGACGCTCGGTGGCCAGACGGTGCCGTTCCTGCCCGGGTTTATTGCGGGGAACACGAACATCGTCGATCCTACTCCGCCGGTGAACATCAACCCTGTCAATCCCAACCTGACGCTGGGCCCGACCGGCTCGGGTGGCATGCCGGTCAGCTTCCAGACCGGGCTGCCGCTGGGCGGCAACCTCGTGAACCTTCCGATCAGCGCGCTGCCCAACGCCGGTCCCCTGCCGGCGGCTGGGCTCGCCTTCGGCATCATCGGGACGAAGTTCAACGTCAACCTGGCCCTGCAGGCCCTGGCTTCCCAGGGCAAGACCCGGACCTTGGCCCGCCCGGAGATCGTCACCGTCGAGAACAGCAAGGCGGTGATGTCACTCGGCGAGGAGATCCCGTACGCCACCATCAGCTCGGCCGGCACCCAGATCCAGTTCAAGGAGGCCCTCCTGAAGCTGGAGGTGACGCCGACCGTGATTCGCGAAGGCGACGAGACCAAGATCAAGATGGTCGTCATCGTCGAGAACAACTCCCGTGGCGACGTCGTGAACCTCGGCAACGCCGGCGCGCCGCCCGCCATCAACCGGCGCAAGGCCGAGACCCAGGTCCTGATCCGCGAAGGTGACCGTCTGGTGATCGGCGGCGTCACGACGAGCGTGAACCAGAACACCGTCCGAAAGGTCCCGCTGCTGGGTGACGTCCCCATCCTGGGCCACCTGTTCAAGCAGCGGGAGGACTTCGAGACGGGACGGGAGCTCGTGGTGTTCCTCACGCCGACGGTGCTCCGGACGCCTCCACCGGCCACGGCGGCCGCCACGCCAGCCCCGATCCCCGGCCCTCCGGCGACCCCGACCCCTCGCTGAACCCGAGCCGGCGGGCGGCTTGGGCCGCCCGCCGGGCGCCGTGGTACTCTCGTGCCCGCGAGTGGGCCTGCCATGGCCGACGTCTTCCGCTTCCTGACCGCTGGGGAATCGCACGGGGAAGCCCTGACCGCCGTGGTCGAGGGCGTCCCGGCCGGGCTGCCCCTGACCGCCGAGCACATCAATGCCGACCTGGCGCGCCGGCAGCGTGGCTACGGGCGCGGCGGACGCATGAAGATCGAACAGGATCAGGTGCGCATCCTGTCCGGGGTGCGCTGGGGTCTGACGCTCGGCAGTCCGATCACGCTGCAGATCGCCAACCGCGACTGGGAGAACTGGAAAGCTACGATGGCCGTCGAGCCACCGGAGCCCGGGGCGGCGGTCCGTAAACAGGTGACCCGGCCCCGGCCCGGACACGCCGATCTGCCGGGTGCCATGAAGTACGGGCACCGGGACATCCGCAACGTGCTGGAGCGCTCCAGCGCGCGCGAGACGACGGCCCGGGTGGCCGTAGCCGGCGTGGCCCGACGGCTCCTGGCCGAGTTCGGCATCCAGATCTTGAGCCACGTCGTGGAAATCGGCGGCGTCCGGGTGCCGCCCGATCTGACGCTCTCCTGGGACGAGCTGGCCCGCCGGGCCGAGGCCTCCGAAGTACGGTGCGTCGACCCCACCACCGAGGCGGCGATGATCGCCGCCATCGACGAGGCCCGGAGCAAGGGAGACACCCTGGGCGGAGTGTTCGAGGTGATCGCACTGGGGTGTCCCGTCGGCCTCGGTTCGTACGCCCACTGGGACCGCCGCCTCGACGGCCGCCTGGCCCAGGCCTTCTGCTCCATTCAGGCCATCAAGGGATGCGAGTTCGGCCTCGGCTTCGAGACCGCACGCCGGCCCGGCTCCGCCGTGCACGACGAGATCCTCTTTGACGCCGAGCAGGGATTCGCGCGGACGAGCAACAACGCCGGCGGACTGGAGGGAGGGGTCACCAACGGCCAGCCCGTGGTGGTCCGGGCCGCGATGAAGCCGCTGTCGACCCTGCGCACACCGCTCCGGTCGGTGGATCTCAACACCAAGGAGGCGGTCGAGGCGGTGGTGGAGCGCAGCGATGTCTGCGCCGTCCCGGCGGCGAGCGTCGTGGGCGAGGCCATGATGGCGATCGTCCTCGCCAACGCCTTTCTTGAAAAGTTCGGCGGCGACAGCCTGGATGAAATCCGGCGCAACCACGCCGGCTACCTCGACAGCCTGAGGCGCTGGTAGCCCGGGGCGAGCTTGGTCGTCCAGGTCGACCTCGGCGGGGGCTACACCATCGTGGTCGAGCGTGGCGCTTTGGCCGGCGTCGGCGCGCGGCTCCGGGATCTCGGCGTCGGCACCCGAGCCGCGCTTGTCAGCGCCGCCCCCGTCCTGGCCTGCCACGGCAAGACCGTGATCGCGAGCTTGGAGCGAGCCGGTTTCCAGGTCATCACGGTGGAGGTACCCGACGGGGAGGCGGCCAAGACGCTCGACGTGGCCTGGCACTGCTGGAATGCCCTGCTGGAGGGCGGGCTGGACCGAACCTCGACCGTCCTGGCTCTGGGCGGCGGAGCGGTCGGCGACCTCGCCGGGTTCGTCGCCGGCACGTACATGCGAGGCGTGAACCTGGTGCACCTGCCGACCACGGTCCTGGCCCAGGTGGATGCTTCCATCGGCGGCAAGGCCGCCATCGACCACCCGCAAGCCAAGAACCTCATCGGCGTGTTCCACCAGCCGCGCCTGGTCGTGGCCGATCCAGCGACGCTCGCCACCCTACCCGAGCGCGAGTTCCGGTCGGGGCTGGCCGAGGTGGTCAAGCACGGCATCGTCCTCGACGCCGCCTACTTCGCCGACCTCGAGGCCAGCGTGACGGCCATCGTAACCCGGGACCCGGCGACGCTGGAGCGTGTGATCGGGGGGTCCTGCCGACTCAAGGCCGCCGTCGTCGAGCGTGACGAGCGCGAGTCCGACCTGCGGGCGGTGCTCAACTACGGCCACACGATCGGTCACGCCCTCGAAGCCGCGACCGGGTACGCCCGCTGGAGCCACGGGGAGGCCGTCGCGTTGGGCATCGTGGCCGAGGCGCGGCTGGCCGAGCGCCTCCGCCTGGCCGACGAGGCCACGGTGGAGCGCCAGGAACGGCTGCTGGCGGCGTTCGGCCTGCCGACGGCGGCGGCGGACATCGACGTCGACCGGATCCTGGCGGCGGTGCGCCACGACAAGAAGTCCCGAGACGGGCGAGTCCCGTTCGTCCTGGCCCCGGCGATCGGCCGGTTCGAGCTCGTGTTCGGCGTCCCGGAGGCCGACGTGCGGGCCGTCCTCGCCAGCCTCGGTGCGAGGCGCCATTGACAACGCAAAGTAGCGAACCGTATAAGAGTTTCGTCATGCCGGCGGAGGATTCGACCCTGTCCGGCGCCATCCGCCGGCTCGAGGAGCGACTGGCGCGGGAGGATTCAGCCCTCGCCTTCGCCCACCTGGCCGATCTCTACCGGAAGGCCGGCCGAGGTCAGGACGCCGTGGCTCTCTGTCGCGAGGGCCTGGCCCGTTATCCGCAGTACACGACGGCGCGGCTCATCCTCGCCAAGGCCCTGCTGGCCGAGGGCGAGCTGGACGAGGCGCTCGCCGAGACCCAGAGAATTCTCGACGCGAGCCCGGGCGACGCCCAGGCGCATCGGCTGCTGGCCGAGGTGTACCGCCGCCTGGGCCGCCTGGACGCAGCCGTCGAGCACCTGGAGGCGGCGGTCCGCCTGGATCCCGGCGACCGCGAGTCGCGAGCGCTGCTCGCACTGCTGGCCTCCCCGCCGGCGGGCGAACCGACCGGGCTCGCCCGGATCCTGGCCGACGACACCTTCGCCACCATGGCTTTCGGCGCGATATGCCTGGACCAGGGCCTGGGGGACGAGGCGGCCCAGGTCTTCGCCCGGATTGTGCGAAAGGATCCCGACAATGCCGGCGCCCGGGCCGGCCTGGAGGCCGCGCTCCGGTTGCGCCCCAGACGGAAGGGTTAGGTGTCATGCAGGTGTCAACGGCCGAGTTCCGCAAAGGCTTGCGCATCGTCTTCGACGGGCAGCCCTACACGATCGTGGATTTCCAGCACGTGAAGCCCGGCAAGGGCGGTGCCTTCGTGCGCACCCGGCTCAAGCACATGCGCGAAGGCCGGGTCATCGACAACACGTTCCGGTCCGGCGAGAAGGTCGAGCTGGTCGACTTCCAGGAGCGGAAGATGCAGTTCCTCTATCGGGACGACCGCTTCCACTTCATGGACCTGGAAACCTACGATCAGGTCTCGCTCTCACCGGAAGAGGTGGGGGAGGCGGCCCTTTATCTCAAGGAGAACACCGAGGTGGAAGTGCTCTACATCGACGGCTCGCCGGCGACGATCGAGCTGCCGAACTTCATCGAGCTGAAGATCGTCGAGACCGAGCCCGGTGTCCGGGGTGATACGGCCCAGGGCGGCTCCAAGCCCGCCCGGCTGGAGACGGGGGCGGTGGTCCAGGTGCCCCTGTTCCTGAACGAGGGGGACATCGTGAAGGTGGACACCCGCACGGGTGAGTACCTGGGGCGGGTCGCGGCGGCCGGCTAGCATGGCCCGCCCGGCCAGACCGACCCCGCCCGATCACCGGATCGTGACGGCGCTCGCCCGGGAGCTCGGCGCCGTGATGAGGGAACTGGACCTGGCCGAGATCGAGGCCGCGCTGGGGGAGGTCCGCATTCGGCTCCAGCGCTCGCTGCCGGTCACGGTCCCCCCGGCCGCCGCACCGGCGCCGCCGGCGGTGACCGCGGCGGCGACCGTCCCCCTGCCCCCGACCGCAGGCCCGACCCTCACCACGGTCGAGGCGCCGATGGTCGGCACCTTCTACCGGGCTCCCTCGCCGGGGGCCGAGCCGTACGTGCGCGAGGGCGACCTGGTCAAGCCCGGCCAGGTCCTGGGCATCATCGAGGCGATGAAGCTGATGAACGAGATCGAGGCCCGGGTCGGCGGACGGGTGGTGAAGATCCTGGTCGAGAACGCGCAGCCGGTGGAATACGGACAGCCGCTGTTCCTGATCGATCCCGCCGGCTGAGCGGGGGCGGAGCCCCCAAAACCCAGGCGATGTTCAACAAGATCCTGATCGCCAACCGCGGAGAGATCGCCCTCCGCGTGCTGCGTACGTGCCGGGAGATGGGGATCCGGACCGTGATCGCCCACTCCACGGTCGATGCCGACTCGCTCCCGGTCCGGCTGGCCGACGAGTCAATCTGCGTGGGGCCGCCCGATCCCCGGGCCAGCTACCTCAACATCGCGGCCATCATCTCGGCCGCCGCGGTCACCGACAGCGAGGCCATCCACCCGGGCTACGGGTTTCTCGCCGAGAACCCGGCGTTCGCCGATATCTGCCGGGCGTGCGGGATTACCTTCATCGGGCCGTCGGCCGAGGCGATCCGGCTGATGGGGGACAAGGCCGAGGCCCGGCGGCTCGCGAGCCAGGCCGGGGTGCCCGTGGTTCCGGGCAGCCCGGGACCGCTCACCGACGTGGCCGAAGCCGTCGACGTGGCCGACCGGATCGGCTACCCGGTGATCTTCAAGGCCGCCGCCGGCGGTGGAGGGCGCGGCATGCGGATCGTGCGGGACCGTGACGCGGCCGCCCAGGCCTTCGCGGCCTGCGAGTCGGAAGCCGCAGCGGCCTTCGGATCCTCGGAGGTCTACTGCGAGAAGTTCATCGAGGAGGCCCGCCACGTCGAGGTCCAGGTCCTGGGCGACCAGCACGGGACGCGGGTCCATCTGGGCGAGCGGGACTGCACGGTGCAGCGCCGGCACCAGAAGCTGGTCGAGGAGTCCCCGGCGCCCAACCTCAAGCCGGAGACGCGAGCCGGCCTGCACCGGGCCGGCTTGCTGGCCGCCGCCGCCGTCAACTACGTGAACGCCGGGACGGTGGAGTTCCTGGTAGACCCGGACGGGAACTTCTACTTCATTGAGATGAACACGCGGATCCAGGTGGAGCATCCGGTGACCGAGATGCTGACCGGTCTCGACCTGATCCGCGAGCAGATCCGCATCGCGGCCGGCGAGCGACTCGGCTACCGCCAGGAGACGGTGCGCTTCCAGGGGCACGCCATCGAGTGCCGCATCAACGCCGAGGATCCCCAGACCTTCGCCCCGAGCGCGGGCCGGGTGACGGCCTGGGTGCCGCCGGGCGGCTTCGGCGTCCGCGTGGACAGTCACCTCTACGCCCCCTACGACGTCCCGCCCCATTACGACTCGCTCCTGGCCAAGGTCATCGTCCACGGCCGGGACCGGGCCGAGGCCGTCGAGCGAATGCGCCGGGCCCTCGCCGAGACGACCGTGGAGGGCGTGAAGACGTCGATCCCGTTCCTGCTCAAGGTCCTCAACGATCCGGCGTTCGTCGAGGGCCGCTTCACCAGCGCCGAGGGCCGCCGACTGATCGGGTGATGGACGTCCGGCTGTACGTGATCCTCGACCGGACGGCCGCGCGCGGCCGCGAGCTAGCGACGATCCTGGAGGGAGCCCTGGCCGGCGGGTGCCGCCTGTTCCAGTTGCGGGAGAAGCAGTGGCCGTCGGGGCGCCTCCTGCCCGTCGCCGAGCGCCTCCGGGCGCTCTGCCGGGAGGCAGGGGCCACGTTCATCGTCAACGACCGGATCGACCTGGCCCTGGCCGTGGACGCCGACGGCGTCCACCTGGGCCAGGAGGACCTGCCCCCGGCCTCCGCCCGCCCCCTGCTGCGCCCGGGCATGGTGCTCGGCCTGTCGACGCACAGCGAGGCGCAGGCCTGGGCGGCCCAGGCGGCCGGGGCCGACTACGTGGCCGTGGGCGCCATGTTCCCCACCGGCACCAAGCCCGACTTCCAGCTGGTCGGCCCGGCGCTCCTGCGGAAACTGCGCGGCGCGATCCGCGTTCCCTTGATAGGGATCGGAGGTATCACCCATGCCAACGTAGCGGAGGTCATCCGGGCGGGCGCCGACGGGGTGGCGGTGATATCGGCCGTGTGCGGCGCTCCAGACCCCGAGGCCGCAACCCGGCGATTTCTCGATCTGATCGACGCCGCCCGCGGCTTGACCCCCGGGGGCCGGCCGCTATAATGGCCGCGCGGAAGTTCCGACCCGGACCTCACGAGGAGGGAACCCTCATGAACAGTGCCGGCGTGCGCGCAGTCCTCAGTCTGCTCGTCGCCCTGGTCGTGCTGGCGGCCGGCGTCCCGGCCGAGGCGCAGGGCAAGGGGACGATCAAGATCGCGACCCAGAGCCCGCTCAGCGGTGACCAGGCGGCTCTCGGCGAGGGCATCAAGCTCGGTGCCCAGCTGGCGGTCGAGAAGTTCAAGGGCCCGCTGGAAAAGCGCGGCTTCAAGGTGGAACTGGTACCGTTCGACGACCAGGCCAAACCCGACGTCGGGGTCGCGAACGCCCGCAACATCATCGCCGACAAGGAGATCCTGGGTGTCATCGGCCACCTGAACTCGGGCGTGGCCATCCCCTCGTCCGAGGTCTACCGGGAAGTCAATCTGGTCATGATCTCTCCCGCCAACACCAACCCCACGGTCACCGATCGGGGGTACAAGAACGTCTTCCGGGTGTGCGGGCGCGATGACGTCCAGGGGGTGGTCGGCTCTGAGTTCGCCAAGGGCCTGGGCATCAAGAGCGTCTACATCGTCCACGACAAGACGACCTACGGGCAGGGCGTGGCCGAGTTCTTCCGCGACGACGCCGAGAAGAAGGGCATCAAGGTGCTCGGCTTCGAGGGGACCGAAGAGAAGTCGAACTTCGACCCGATCCTGACGCCCATCCGGGCCAAGAATCCCGACCTGATCTACTTCGGCGGCATCTACTCCCAGGCCGCCCCCTTCTTCAAGCAGGCGCGGGAGAAGGGGATCAAGGCCAAGTTCATGGGCCCGGACGGCATGGACTCCTCGGACCTGACCAAGATCGCCGGCAAGGCCGTGGTCGGCATGTACTACACCACCGTCGCCGGGCCGGTGGAGGTGTACCCGCAGGCCAAGGACTTCGCCGAGGAGTTCAAGAAGAAGTTCGGGAAGAACCCGGAGCCGTTCTCGGCCCAGGCCTACGACGCCACCGCCATCCTGATCAAGGCCATCGAGGCGGCGGCCAAGGGTGACAAGTACCCGACCCGCGATGCCGTCACCGCGGCCGTCCGTGACGTCAAGCATAAGGGCATCACCGGCTCCGTCGAGTTCGACGAGAAGGGCGACCCGCGGAAGGCGCTGTACTTCGTCATGCAGGTCGCGAGCGAGGACCCCCAGCAGTGGGGGAAGAACAAGGAAGTCAAGCGGCTCGAGATCGCCGCGCCGAAGGCCAAGCGGTAGGCGCCGACAGCGCCTGAGGGCAGGGCGGGGCCGGCTCATCCCGCCCTGCCCCGATCTCCACCCCCACGCCGCCGCATGGACGTCGACCTCCTCCTCGCCATCTTCCCCATCGTCGTGCTCGACGGGCTCATCCTGGGCTTCATGTACGCCCTCATCGCCCTCGGCTACACCATGGTCTACGGCGTGCTGGAGTTCATCAATTTCGCGCATTCCGAGATCTTCATCTTCGGCGCATTCGTCGGGGTGGAGATCATGCTGGGGCTCCAGGCCGCCGGCCTGCTGGAGCCGTGGCCGTGGCCGGTCGTCCTCCTGCTCGTCCTCCTGGCCGGCATGGCTGCCAGCGGCCTGCTGGCGGTGAGCGTGGAACGAGTCGCCTACCGCCCGCTGCGCGGTGCGCCCCGCCTGATCCCGCTCATCTCGGCGATCGGCGTCTCGTTCTTCCTGCAGGACGTCATCCGGCTCTTCGAGTCACTCTGGCGCAACGCCTTCAACCTGGTGTACCCCACCGTCGACGCGCTCAACGTCCGGCTGGAACTGACGACAACGCTCGACATCTCGGTCAAGTCGCTGGTCGTCATCGTCGGCGCGCTGGGGATGCTGTGGGCGCTGCACGCGCTGGTGAACCGCACCAAGGTAGGGACCGCCATCCGGGCGGTGGCCGAGGACCAGGCGGCGGCCAGCCTGATGGGCATCAACGTCAACCGCATCATCTCGCTGACCTTCCTGATCGGCGGGGCGATGGGCGGCGCGGCCGGCGTGCTGTTCGGTGTGCAGTACGGGCTGATCAACCCCTACACCGGCTTCATTCCCGGGCTCAAGGCCTTCACCGCCGCCGTCCTGGGCGGGATCGGCAACATCCCCGGCGCCATGGTGGGAGGCTTGGTGCTGGGGCTGCTGGAGGCTTTCGCCGCCTCTTACCTGTCGCTCCTGACCGGCGGCGCCTTCGGGGCCGAGTACAAGGACATCTTCGCCTTCTCGATGCTGATCCTCATCCTGATCTTCCGGCCCAAGGGTCTTCTGGGCGAAGTGGTGCGGGAGCGCGCATGATCTTGCACGGCGTCGCCGCCGTCGGCCTGCTGGCGGTCTCGGGCTTCGCGGTGGCGACCTATCCGCGCTCGGTGCTGGCCTTCCTGCTCTTTCAGGGGGCCGTCCTGTTCGCCTACCTGGCCCGCATCCCGCCCTGGCTCAAGTGGAGCCTGTTGGCCGTCGCCCTGCTCGGGATGATGCCGATAATCGGCGCCTACAACGGGTACTACCTTGAGATCGCGACCCAGGTCGGCATCTTCGTCGCCCTGGCCCTGGGCCTCAACATCGTGGTGGGGCTCGCCGGGCTGCTCGACCTCGGGTACGTGGCGTTCTACGCCGTCGGCGCCTACGCCTGGGCCATCTACGGCTCTCCGCACGCCAACCTGATCTTCGGCGGCGGATTCCCCCTGCCGGCGTGGACCTTTTATCTCTTTCTGGTGGTCGGCCTGGCGGTCGGGGCCGTCACCGGCATCCTGCTGGGGCTGCCGGTGCTGCGCCTCCGGGGCGACTACCTGGCCATCGTCACCCTGGGGTTCGGCGAGGTGATCCGCGTCCTGGCCAACAACCTCGACAAGCCGATCAACCTCACCAACGGGCCAAAGGGCATCACCCCGATCTCGCGGCCGCCGGCGCCGTTCGGCATCTCGTATGGAGAGTACTTCTACTTCCTCGTCCTGCTGATCGTGCTGGTCGTGATCCTGGTCAACCGACGGCTCGAGGACTCGCACATCGGGCGCGCCTGGGAGGCGATCCGCGAGGACGAGCTGGCCGCCCAGGCCATGGGCGTGCCCCTGGTCCGCATGAAGCTGCTGGCCTTCGCCTGCGGCGCCTCGTTCGCCGGGATCATGGGGGTCGTGTTCTCGGCCAAGCAGGTCTTCATCAACCCGGAGTCGTTCACCTTCCTGGAGTCGATCGGCGTGCTGGCCATGGTGATCCTGGGCGGCATGGGCTCCATCCCCGGCGCCGTGCTGGGCGCCACGGTCGTGACCGTGCTGAACCTGCAGGTCCTGAAGGGCTTCTCGCTCTGGCTCAACGAGCTCAAGAGCGCCGGCGTCACGATCCTGGGCTTCAATCTGGCCGACCTGCCGACCCAGTTCGAGCCGGCCAAGTACGAGCGGATGATCTTCGGCGTCATCTTGATCCTCATGATGATCTTCCGTCCCCAGGGCATCCTGCCGGCCCGGCGCCGGCAGCGCGAGCTGGCCGAGCCGGCGCCGGCGGCCGTGCAGCCTCAGGTGGAGCCGACGATCCCATGACCTCGCTCTTCGAGGCGCGCGGTGTTACCAAGCGGTTCGGCGGCCTGACCGCCGTCCACCGCGTGGACTTCGCGCTGACGTCGGGGATCGCCTCGATCATCGGCCCCAACGGCGCCGGCAAGACGACGCTCTTCAACATCTTCACCGGGCTCTACCGACCGGACGAGGGGATGGTGACGTTCCAGGGCCGGTCCCTGATCGGGCTTCGCCCGGACGAGATCACCGCGCTCGGCATCTGCCGAACGTTCCAGAACATCCGGCTGTTCCGCAACATGACCGCGATCGAGAACGTCCTGGTCGGCATGCACGCTCGCATCCCCCTCGGCCTGGCGCCGGTGCTGGCGCGCACCGCCCGGTTCCGGCGGATCGAAGCCGGGCTCTGGAGCGAGGCGGCCGGCCTCCTTGACCGGGTCGGGCTCCGGCGCGCCGCCAACGAGGTGGCCAAGAACCTCCCGTACGGGGATCAGCGGCGGCTGGAGATCGCCCGCGCCCTGGCCGCCCGGCCGACCCTGCTGCTGCTCGACGAGCCGACTGCCGGCATGACCCAGTCGGAAGCCGGCGCCCTGATGGCCCTGTTGCGCCGGCTGGTGGCCGACCTCCGGCTGGCGATCATTCTGATCGAGCACAACATGCGGGTGGTGATGGAGGTCTCCGACCGCGTCACCGTGCTCGATCACGGCGAGAAGATCGCCGAGGGCCCGCCCGAGCTGGTGCAGTCCGACCCGCGGGTCATCGAAGCCTACCTCGGACGCGCGTCGTGGGCCGGGCGGAGGGCCCGTGCTCTCGATTGAAGACCTCCACGTCTTCTACGGCGAGATCCACGCCCTCAAGGGCGTGAGCCTGGAGGTCCGGGCCGGTGAGATCGTCGCCCTGCTCGGCAACAACGGGGCGGGCAAGACCACGGCGCTGCGCACGGTCTCCGGGCTGCTCGTTCCCCGCCACGGCCGGGTCGTCTTCGACAGCCGGCCGCTCACCGGAGTGCCTCCGCACGAGATCGTCCTCCGGGGCGTCGCCCACGTCCCCGAGGGCCGGCGGATCTTCAACCGGCTCACGGTCCGCGAGAACCTCCTGATGGGCGCCTACGCCCGCCGGGACGGCGGCGTCGAGGCCGATCTGGAGCGCGTGTTCACGCTGTTTCCGCGTCTGCGCGAGCGGGTCGGCCAGGTGGCCGGCACGCTGTCGGGCGGCGAGCAGCAGATGCTGGCCATCGGGCGGGCGCTGATGGCCAGCCCGCGGACCCTGCTGCTGGACGAGCCCAGCATGGGGCTGGCCCCGGTGCTGGTCGAGCAGATCTTCGAGACGATCCGCGACATCAACCGGCAAGGCACGACCATCCTGCTGGTCGAGCAGAACGCGGCGATGGCCCTGTCGATCGCCCACCGCGGGTACGTTTTGGAAACCGGAACGATCGCCCTGACCGGAACGGCGGCCGAGCTGATCGAGAACCCCGAGGTCCGGCGCGCCTATCTGGGGGAGTAGCGGGAGCCGGCATGCGTTCTCACGGCCTGAGCTGGGAGGAGCACTCCATCGGCGCCCGCTACCAGACGCTGGCGCGGACGATCTCGGAGACCGACATCGTCACCTTCGTCAACCTGTGCGGCTTCACCGAGCCGCTCTTCATGGACATGGAGTACGTGCGCCGGGAGTCGGTCTTCGGCCGCCGGGCGGCGCCGGGCGCGCTCACCTTCGCCCTGTCCGAGGGCCTGGTCATGCAGACCGGCTTGATCCACGGCACCGGCATGGCTTTCCTCGGCGGCGAGGTCCGGATCGTGGCGCCGGTGCTGGCGGACGATACGATCCGGGTCGAGGTCGAGGTGGTGGACAAGCGCGAGACGAAGAAGCCGGACCGCGGCATCGTGACCTACCACCACCGCGTGCTGAACCAGCGTGAGGAGCTCGTCATGGAGGTCCGGGTCCAGCGCATGATCCGTCGGATCCCGGCCGCGCCGGGATCCGGGCAGGCCCGCTGAGTGCTGGTCCTGGCCCGCGCCGACGTCGAGCGCCTGCTGACCCCCGCCGACGTGATCGTCGCCGTCGAAGCGGCGTTCGTGGCTCAGGCCCGCGGCCGGGCCATCGTCCCGCCGCGGACCGGCCTCGCCGCCGGCGAGGACGGCGTGCTGCTGGTGATGCCCGCCGCCCTCGGCGGAGCCCGGGGCGAGGCGGGTCTCGGCGCCAAGCTGGTCTCCGTCTACGAGCGGAACCGGGAGCGGGGCTACCCCACCCTCCATGCCGTCTATGTCCTGCTCGAGGCCGCCACCGGCCGACCGCTGGCGGTCCTGGAGGCGACCGCTCTCACCGGCATTCGCACCGGCGCCACCTCGGCCCTGGCGGCACGCTTCCTCGCCCGCCCCACGGCCAGGTCGGTGGCCTGCTTCGGCGCCGGCGCCCAGGCGCGGTGGCAGCTCGAGTGCCTGGCCGCCGTCCGCCGGATCGAGCGGGTGGAGGTCATCGGCCGAGATCGCGAACGGGTGGTCGCCTTCGCCGCGACGATGGCCGAGCGCCTCGGCGTGCGGGTGACCGCCGCCGACGATCCGCGCCGGGCCGTCCGGGAGGCGGACGTGGTCACCTGCGCGACCACCTCGCGCGAGCCGGTCGTCTTCGGTGCCGACCTCCGGCCGGGCGTGCACGTCGATCTGGTGGGCGCTTTCCGGCCCAGCGATCGGGAAGCCGACACGGAAGCCGTCCGCCGCGCGCGGGTGGTCGTGGACACCTATGCCGGGGCCCTGGAAGAGGCCGGAGACATCCTGATCCCGCTGAAGGAGGGAGCCATCGCGCGGGACCACATCGCCGCCGAGCTGAGCGAGGTGGTCACCGGCGCCCGACCGGGCCGCCGCCGGGACGACGAAATCACGCTGTTCAAATCGGTGGGCTGGGCGCTGGAGGACCTGGCGGCGGCCCGGCTGGCGTACGAGCTGGCCCGGCGCCAGGGGGTCGGCTGCCAGGTCCGGCTGTGACAGGCCTCGTCGCCCGGATCAACGTCTCCTCCGGTGGCGTTCCGAAGACCCCGGTCGACGCCGCCTGGGTGGATGTCCTGGGACTCGAAGGCGACGGTCACCGCGACTCTCGCCACCACGGGGGTCCCGACCGCGCCGTCTGCCTCTACGCGCTCGAGGCCATCGAAGCGCTGCAGGCCGAAGGGCACCCGATCTTCCCGGGCGCCCTGGGCGAGAACCTCACCGTCCGTGGGCTCCCCTGGAAGACGCTCACGCCGGGCCGCGTGCTGGAAGTCGGAACGGCCGTCCTCGAGATCACCGCCTACACGAGCCCGTGCGAGACCATCGCGGGCGCCTTCCGGGACGGGGACTTCTCGCGCGTGGCCCACAAGCGCCATCCCGGCTGGAGCCGGCTCTACGCGCGCGTGCTGGTCCCCGGCCGCGTGCGTCGCGGTGACGCGGTCCGCCTCCTCGCGCCCGGCCAGTCACCGGCGGAAAGCACCGGCCGGTGAAGCGCACGGCCGACGTCGTGGTGATCGGGGCGGGGGTCACCGGCCTGGCGACCGCGTTCCATCTGGCGCGCCGACGGGCTGGCCGCATCGTGGTGGTCGAGCGCTGGTTCGTCGGCGCCGGTGGGACCGGCCACTCCGTCGGGATCGTCCGCCAACTCTACCCGACGGTGGAGGCGACGCAGATGGTCCGCCGGTCGCTCGACGTGTTCCGCCACTTCGCGGAGGCCGTGGGGGGCCATGCCGGCTACGTGGCGTGCGGCGTGCTGATCGCGGTGTCGGCCGCGATGCGGCCACTCCTGGAGAAGACGCTGGCGACGCAGCGCGGTCTCGGCGTGCGGGCCGAGATCCTCCCGCCCGAGGACGTTCGCCGGCTGGATCCACGGATCGACACGACGGACCGGGCCGCCGTGCTCTGGGAGCCGGACTCCGGCTACGGCGACCCGGTCGGCGTCGCCGCCGGCTTCGCCGACGCGGCCCGGCGGCTCGGGGTGACGATTGAGCAACATTCCGAGGTCACCGCGATCGTCACCCGTGAGGGTCGCGTCCGCGGGATCCGGCTCGCAAGCGGCGAGGCCATCGAGACGGGCACGGTGGTCAACGCGGCCGGGCTCTGGGCTCCCAGGATGGCCCGGCTGGTCGGACTCGAGCTGCCGATCGTGATCGGGCGGCACCCGGTCTTCATCCTCGAGCGGGGCGGAGGTTTCGGCCCGCCCCATCCCGTCTACCTCGACCTTGACGGCGGTGCCTACGTGCGGCCGGAAACGGGAAACCTGACCCTGACCGGCTCCCTGACCGACGACGAGACGCAGCACCCCATGGACCCCGAGCACCTCGGGATGGAACCCGCCTGGGAGGAGGCCGAGCCCGTCCTGGCGCGCACGATGCGGGCTCTCCCGGCCCTGGCCGATGCCCGCTACCGGCGCGGATACGCGGGAGCGTTCGACATCACGCCCGACTGGATGCCGATCCTCGACCGCTCGCCCGTCGACGGCTTCTGGATCGCGGCCGGCATGAGCGGGCACGGCTTCAAGCTCAGCCCTGCCGTCGGGGAGACGATGGCCGCGCTGATCACCGGCGCGACGCCTCCGGTCAGTCCCGAGCCGTTCCGTCTCGGCCGGTTCACCGGGACACGACCCGCCGGCTCATTCGTGTCGTCTTACCTGAGCGCCGGTCCGACCGTCCTGAACGCCGGAGACTGACGTGGCCCAGGATTTCCAGCTGCGCGTGGGCGAGCAGGACCGGGCGGGTGTGGCCGAGGCCGAGCGCCTGGTGAAGGAGGCCGAGTTCGGTGCCCGGGAGCTCGGCGGCTGGTCGCTCTACCTCGCGGGCGCGGTCGCCCTCGGGATGACGGCCTTTCAGCTCTGGACAGCCGGCGTGGGCCCGCTGCCCGGCGTCTTGCAACGCTCGGTCCACCTGACCTTCGCCATCGTGCTTGTGTTTCTGTTCTACCCCGCCGCCAAGCACGCCCGGCAGCGTCGCCTGCCGTGGTACGACCTCGTCCTCGCCGCCGCTGGCGCCTACGCCGCCCTCTACGTCACGATCCACCACGAGGCGCTCATCCGGCGCGTCGGCACGCCGGAGCCGATGGACGTCTGGATGGGGGCGGTGCTGATCGTGCTCGTCCTGGAGGGCACCCGACGGGCGGTCGGCTTCTGGCTGCCGGCGATCACCATCCTCTTCCTCGCCTACGCCTTCGTCGGCCCCTGGATGCCGGAGCTGCTGTCCCACCGCGGATACAGCATCCGGCGGGTCGTCGGACAGCTCTACCTGACGACCGAGGGCCTGTTCGGCATCCCGCTGGCCGTCTCTGCCACCTTCGTGTTCGCCTTCGTCCTGTTCGGCGCCGTCCTGGAGCGCACCGGGGCTGGCGAGTACCTCATCCGGGTGGCGTTCTCGCTGGTCGGCCACACCCGGGGTGGACCGGCCAAGGTGGCCGTGGTGGCGTCGGCATTCATGGGAACCATCACCGGCTCCTCGATCGCCAACACCGCCACCATCGGCTCGATGACGATCCCGCTTATGAAGCGGGTGGGCTTCAAGCCGGAGGTGGCGGGCGGCATCGAGACGGCCGCCGGCGGCAACGGACAGCTCATGCCGCCGGTCATGGGTGCCGCCGCCTTCGTCATGGCCGAGTGGCTCCGGGTGCCCTACCTCGAGATCGCCAAGGCCGCCGCGCTGCCGGCGATCATCGACCAGTTAGGGTTGCTGGGAGCCGTGCATCTGCTGGCGCTCAAGCAGGGCATCCGCGGCCTGCCCAAGCAGGAGCTGCCTCGCTTCCTGCCGACGTTCCTGTCCGGGCTCCACTACTTGATCCCGGTCGGCGTGCTGCTCTACTACCTCATCGTCAAGGAGTACACCCCGCTCACGTCCGCCTTCATGGCGCTGGTGGCGGCGGCCGGGATGTTCCTGGTGACCTCCGCCGTCCAGGGCATCCGGCGGCGGCCCGTCGTCCCGGGCCAGGCGCCGGCGACCGGACCGGCACCGGCTCTGCAGGAGGCCTCCCGGCGACTGGTGGCGGCCTGCTACATGGGCGCCCGCAACATGGCCTCGGTCGCCCTGACCTGCGCCTGCGCCGGCATCATCGTCGGCATCGTCACCCTCACCGGCGTCGGGCTCAACCTCTCCGGGATCGTCGTCGACCTCGCCTCCGGCAGCCTGTACCTCGGCCTCTTCCTGACGATGGTCGCCTGTCTCGTCCTCGGCATGGGAGTCCCGACCACGCCGACCTACATCATTATGGCCACGCTCACGGCGCCGGCGCTGATGGCCCTCGCCCAGAGCCAGGGGCTGGCCATCCCCATCATCGCCGTGCATCTGTTCGTCTTCTACTTCGGTATCCTGGCCGACGATACGCCGCCGGTAGGCCTGGCCGCCTACGCCGCCGCCGGCATCGCCCGCTCCGACCCCTTCAAGACCGGTGTGCGGGCCTTCACGCTGGACATGCGGACCTTCATCCTGCCGTACATGTTCATCACCGCTCCGGCGATGTTGCTGATCGACACGACCTGGTACGAGGCGGCCTGGATCTTCATGACGGCCGTGGTGGGCATGTACGCTCTGGCGGCCGCCATGCAGGGCTACTTCATCACCGATGCGCGCTGGTGGGAGCGGGCCGCGCTCTTCGCCTCGGCCCTCCTGCTGGTCAAGCCCGGACTCTACACCGACCTGGGCGGCATCGTGGGCGTCGCGCTCATCTACGGCATCCAGCGCCGGCGTGCTCCCGACGCCCCCCTCCTCTGATCGCCGGCCACCCGCCGCGCCGTGGCCTCACCGGGCGGCGAAGGCCCGCGTGCCGGCCTCAGCGGACGCCGATCCGGACCGCGGCTCCTCCGGGGAACAGTTCCGGAAGGTTCACCTCGCGACCCGATGGCAGGATGAGCCGCTGGCGAGCGATGGGCGACACGCGCAGGCGCAGCTCCGGCAGCGCCGCCCCGCCGGCCGTGACGATCATACCGTCCCGGTACTGCCAGGCGTCCCCCGGCTGGGGCGCCGGCAAGCCGGGGCCGAAGCCGGCGTAGGCCGTCTCGTGCACGCGCAGGCTGCCGTCGGCCTCGACGATGAAGCTGCCCCGCACCGGAACGTTCTCTGAGGAATGGACCCAGGACAGCATCAGCCGGTCGCCGGGCCGGACCGGCTCGCGATGGACCACCCGGCCTCCATCGACGTCCTCGACTACCAGCACCTGCTCCGGTGCGTGCTCCTCGCACATGTCGGCGTCCGCGACGTGGGGGGCGAACGCGGTTATCGCCACCGCCGCCATCGCCAGCCGGGCCGGCCAGGAACGGCCGCGCAAGCGGCTACCGGCCGACACCCTTCTCCTTGAAGAACTTCTCGGCGCCGGGATGCAGCGGGATCGGCATGCCGGCGAGCGCCGTCTGCAGGGTCAGGTGCTTGGCCGCCGCGTGGGCGGCGTGGAACTGCGCGAGGTTGTCGAAGATCGCCTTGGTGAAGCGGTACACGAGGTCCTCGGGCAGGTCGCTCCGCGCCACCATCATGGCCATGACCGCCGGCGTCTGCACGTCCCGCTCCTGCCCCTTGTAGGTGTTGGCGGGGATCTTCTCAACCGTGTAGAAGGGATACTTCTTCCTCAGCGCCTCGGCCTCGGCCGGCCCGACCGGCACCATCATCGCCTTGCCGGAGATGAAGGTATCCACGATGACGGCCGAGTTGAGGCCGGTGGTGAAGAAGGCTGCATCGGCCCGCCCGTCCTTGATCTGGTCGGCCGCCGCCGCCGCATCGATCCGCTCGGCCCGACCGAGGTCGGATTCCTTCAGGCCGTGCACCTCGAGGATCTGGAGCGCGTTCTGCTCGGTGCCCGAGCCCTGAGGTCCCAGGATCACCCGCTTGCCCTTCAGGTCCTTCACCGACTTCACGCCGGATGCCTGGCTGGCCACGATGTGGACCAGCTCCGGGTAGATCGCGAACACGCCGCCCATGTTCTTCACCGGCTTGTCCTTGAAGGCCGCCAGGCCGGTGCCGTTGTACGCGTAGTAGGCGATGTCGTTCTGCAACAGGGCGAAGTCCGCGTCACCGGTGCCGATGAGCTGAGCGTTGGCCACCGACGCCCCGGACGACTCGACCGTGGCCCGGATGTTGAGGTCTTTGGCGTTGTAGGCGATCCGGGACATGGCCCCGGCCAGGGGATAGTACACGCCCACCACCCAGCCGGACGCGATCGTCACCAGCCGGCGCTGCTGGGCCCGCAGCTCTTCGGGGGCGAGCAGAGCCACGATGAGGGAGAGGACGAGGGTCATGACGGCGGTCCGCTTCATCGAGCCCTCCTTGGGACACCGAGCGTGCTGGGAACGATAGGGCACTCAAGGGCGGCGGTCAAGGTGCCGATGGTACACTGCCGACCGTGCCGGCCCGGCTGGGCGTCGACATCGGCGGCACCTTCACCGACCTCGTCCTGGTCGACGAGGCGACCGGAGCGGTCCATGTCGGCAAGGTGCTGACGACCGCCAAGGACCCGGCGCACGGCGTCGAGCACGGCATCCAGGCCCTGCTCGACGAGGCGGGCCGGCGGCCGGCCGATGTGTCGGCCGTCGTCCACGGCACGACGCTGGCCACCAACGCGCTGATCGAGCGCAAGGGGGCCCGCACCGGGCTCCTCACCACGGCCGGCTTCCGGGACGCCCTGGAGATCCGCCGAGAGGGTCGCTACGACATGTACGACCTCTTCATCGATCCGCCCGCTCCGCTCGTGCCCCGGCACTTGCGCCAGGAGGTCCCGGAGCGGATCCTGGCCGACGGCCGCGTCCTCCGGCCGCTCGACGAGTCACGGGCCCGGGAGGTCATCCGGGGCCTGGTGACGGAGGGCGTGGAGGCGATCGCGATCTGCCTGCTCCACGCCTACGCCAACGGCGAGCACGAGCGGCGGCTGGCCGCGCTGGTCCGCGAGGAGGCTCCCGGCGTGGCGGTCTCCTGCTCGTCGGAGGTCGTGCCCGAGATCCGGGAGTACGAGCGGACTTCCACCACGGTCGCCAACGTCTACGTCATCCCGCTGATGGCGCGGTACCTGGAGGACCTGGAGCGCCGGCTGCGGGAATCGGGCCTGGCGGGTGAGGTCTACATCATGCAGTCCTCGGGCGGCATCGTCCTGCCCGCCGAGGCCCGCCGCTTCCCCATCCGGCTCGTGGAATCGGGACCGGCGGCCGGCGCGCTGGCGGCGGCGCGTGCGGCCCGCCGGGCGGGCGAGCCGCGGCTGCTGTCGTTCGACATGGGGGGCACGACCGCCAAGGCGTGCGTGATCGACGGTGGAGAGCCGCTGGTGGCACGGGAGTTCGAGGTGGCCCGGGCCGACCGGTTCAAGAAGGGTTCGGGACTCCCCATCCGGGTGCCGGTCATCGAGCTGATCGAGGTCGGCGCCGGCGGCGGCTCGATCGCGCGGGTGGACCGGCTGGGGCTTCTGAAGGTCGGCCCCGACTCGGCGGGGGCCGACCCGGGGCCGGCGTGCTACGGCCTGGGGGGCCGCCTGCCGACGGTCACCGACGCCGACCTCCTGCTCGGGTACCTGGACGCGGAGTTCTTCCTGGGCGGCCGCATGCGCCTGGACCGAGACGCCGCCGCCCGGGCCGTGGAGGAGTACGTCGCGGCGCCCCTGGGGCTGGACGTGACGGCGGCGGCGTGGGGCATCCACCGGGTCGTGAACGAGAACATGGCCGCGGCGGCTCGCATCCACGGCATCGAGCGCGGGCGAGACCTGCGACGGTACCCGCTCTTCGCGTTCGGCGGGGCCGGCCCGGTGCACTGCTGGGCCATCGCCCGGATCCTGCGCGTGCCGCGCATCCTGGTCCCGTTCGGGGCCGGGGCGATCTCGGCCTGGGGACTCCTGGCCGCGCCGCCGGCGTTCGATTTCGTCCGCACGCACCGGACCCGGCTGGACCAGGCCGACTGGGTCGCCGTCAACGCGCTGTTCGAGTCGATGGAGACCGAGGCCCGGGCGCGGCTGGCCCGGGCCGGTGTGACCGGGGCCGCGGTACGGGTCCGGAGGGTGGCCGAGATGCGGTACGTCGGGCAGGGCCACGAGGTCGAGGCCGAGATCCCTCTCGGAACGCTGACGGCGGCAAGCGTCGCGCCCATCACCGCCGCGTTCGAGGCGGCCTACGAGGCGCTCTACCACCGGCGGCCCCACGGTGTGCCGGTCGAGGCGCTGAACTGGCGTGTCACCGTGGCCGGGCCGGCGCCCGCGCTGGACTTCGGGGGCGCCCGCACCGCGGGCGGGTCGGCGGCTGCGGCGGTGAAGGGTCACCGACCGGCCTTCTTCCCTGAGACCTCGGGCTTCGTGCCCACCCCCGTCTACGATCGGTACGCGCTCGGGCCGGGGGCGGAGCTCGCCGGGCCGGCCATCGTCGAGGAGCGGGAGTCGACGACCGTCCTCGGGCCCGGCGCCCGGTGTCGCGTGGCCGACGACCTCGCCCTGGTAATCGAGATTTCGCGATGAGCCGGCCTCTCTTCGATCCGGTCACGCTCGAGATCGCCTGGAACCGGCTGATCGGCGTCGTCAACGAGCAGGCCACGGCGCTGCAGCGCACGTCGTTCACCTCCATCGTGCGGGAAGCCGGCGACCTGTCGGCCGGGGTCTTCGACCCCCGCGGCTTCATGGTGGCCCAGGCGGTGACCGGGACGCCGGGACACATCAACTCGATGGCCCTCGCCATGAAACACATCCTGGCCGAGCACCCCCTGCCCACGCTCCGGCCCGGTGACGTGCTGATTACCAACGATCCGTGGAAGACGTCGGGACACCTCAACGACGTCACGATCTGCACCCCGGTGTTCCGGGGCGACGAGTGCGTGGCCTTCTTCGCCTCGACCTGCCACACCGCCGACATCGGCGGTCACGTGCTCTCGGCCGAGGCGCGAGAAGTCTACGAGGAGGGGCTCTTCATCCCCATCCTCAAGCTCTACGAGGCCGGCCGCCCGAACGACACCCTGATGGCGATGATCCGGGCGAACGTCCGGCTGCCCGACATGGTCCTCGGCGACTTCCATGCCCAGGTGGCCGGCGGCGCGGTCGGGGGCGAGCGCTTGCTGGAGTTCATGGACGAGTTCGGCCTCGAGCGCCTGGAACCCCTGGCCGATGAGATCATCACCCGGACCGAGCGGGCCATGCGGGAGGCCATCCGCGCCATCCCGTCCGGATCCCACGAGTACGCCATCACCTCGGACGGCTTCGACGAGCCGATCACGATCCGGGTCCGCTGCCAGGCACGCGGCGACGAGCTGTGGATCGACTACACAGGCACGTCGCCCGCCAGCCGGCGCGGGATCAACGTGGTCATGAACTACACCGAGGCCTACACGACGTACGGCGTGAAGGTGATCGTGAGCCCCGACGTCCCCAACAACGAGGGGGCCTTCCGGCCCCTGCACATCAGCGCGCCCGAAGGCTGCATCCTCAACGTGCGGCCGCCGGCGCCGGTGGCGGCCCGCCATGTCATCGGACACTTCCTGCCCCACGTCATCGCCGGCGCGCTGGGCCAGGCGCTGCCCGGGCGCGTGATGGCCGAGGGCTCGGCGAACATCTGGGGCGTGCAGGTCTCGGGCCGGGACGAAGCCGGCCGGCCCTTCACCCACGTCTTCTTCTCGTCGGGCGGCACCGGCGCCCGCCCCGTCCGCGACGGCCTGAGCGCCACCGCCTTTCCTTCGGGCGTGCTGGGAACCCCGGTCGAAGTGCTGGAGGCCGCCGCGCCGCTCGTCTTCGAGCGGAAATCGTTGCGGGAGGACTCCGGCGGCCGCGGCAAGTACCGCGGAGGCCTGGGCCAGGTGATCGCCTTCCGGGCGCGCACGTCGGAGCCCTTTCTCTGCTCGATCCTCTGTGACCGGGTCCGCCACCCCGCCAGAGGCTTCCAGGGCGGCGAGCCCGGCGCCCGGGGTGAAGTCTTGATCGGCGGCGTGGCCCCGGCCAATCCCAAGGCCGAGCAGCGCGTGCCCCCGGACACGGCGGTGGAGCTCCGCTTGCCGGGCGGCGGCGGGTACGGTCCCGCGCGGGAGCGTGACCCCGAACTGGTCGCCCGCGATCTCCGGGAGGGTTACGTCACCACTCCCTGATCTGCCTGACTGGCACGGCGTTGAACCCCCCCCGTGGCCTACCCCTTCCCCCGCCCGCGGGAGCCCGCCGGCGGCCCGGAGCCGCCGCCCCAGGAGGTCCCGGTTCCGCGGCCGTCCGTCCTCGTGCTCGCGCGCCTCGGCATCACCGCCATCGCGCTGTACCTCTACTACCTGGTCGCCCGCCCGTTCCTCCCGGCGCTGGCCTGGTCGCCTCCACCTGCACACGCTCACGGCCCTCTTCGGCGTCGCGGGCGGGGTGGTGGCCTTCGGTGCCTCCGGATTGGTGATCGGGCCGGTGGCCCTGGCCGTGCCCCAGGGACTCCTCGGCATCTGGCGCCGGCGCACGCGGCGGCGGCCGCCGGCCACATGAGGGCTCGGCGGCACGCGTTTCGCACCTCGTGGGGCACGTGGCTCGCAAGGCTCGAGGGCAAGGCAAGAGTCCGAAGGAACCCCGGCGACGACGCGGGCGCCGGACCGAGGCGGCGCGGCGGGAGGAGGAGGCGCGCTCGGGACCGCCGCCGCGCGAGGCCACCATCCTCCGTTCCGACCGGGAACGCCAGGCGGCCGAGGATCTGGACCGACAGACGGCGAGCAGTCCCCGCCTGAGCGGTGGCGACATCGACGCCGACTGGCGCCGGGGCGATGTCGGCGAGGAGGCGGTCGGCGGCAGCGTCGCCACGCCGGACCAGGACGTGGTCGACGAGCTGGGCGAGGCGTGGGGAGTCCCGCGGGCGCCGGACGACGAGGTGCGGACCTCGGGCGAGATCCTCGAGGAGCGCGACCGCTACCGCCGGGAGCAGGAAGACTGAGGTTTAGAGCTTGCCGTACTCCTTGAGCCGGCGGTAGATCGTCCGCCGCGAGATGCCGAGGGCGCGGGCCGCCTCCTCCTTGTCGTTGTCGAACACGGCCAGCGCGCGCAGGATGAGTTCCTTTTCCACCTCGGCCAGCGTGGGCACCGCCTTGGTCGCCACCGCCGGCGTGACCAGGGGGCGGGCCGCGAGGCTCGGCAGGTCGGCCAGCGTGATCTGCTCCCGGGCCCCCATGGCGAAGGCCCGCTCGATCAGGTTCTCCAGCTCGCGCACGTTGCCGGGGAAGTCGTAGGTCATCAGGGCGTTGAGGGCGTCGGGGCTGATGCCCCGGACCTCGCGCCGGAACCGCTTGCTGAACCGCCGGAGGAAGTGGTTCACGAGCGCCGGGATGTCCTCGCGCCGCTCCCGCAGCGGGGGCAGCTGGATGCGGATGACGTTGAGGCGGTAGAAGAGATCTTGCCGGAAGCTCCCCGCCTGCATCGCCTGCTCCAGGTTGCGGTTGGTCGCCGCGATGACCCGCACGTCGACGGGATAGGCCTTGGTGGAGCCGACCGGCCGGACCTGCATCTCCTGCAGCACGCGGAGGAGCTTGACCTGCAGCTCGGGCGGCAGCTCGGCGATCTCGTCGAGGAAGATCGTGCCCTCGTTGGCCCCCCGGAACAGACCGACGGCGTCGGCGACCGCACCCGAGAAGGCGCCGCGGACATGGCCGAAGAACTCGGACTCCAGCAGGTCGCGGGGAATGGCGCTGCAGTTGACGGGGATGAACGGCCCCTTGGCCCGGGCGGACAGGCGGTGGATCGCCGCCGCCACCAGCTCCTTGCCGGTCCCGCTCTCGCCCTCGATCAGCACCGGGGAGTCGGTCACCGCCACTTTCCCGATGATCTCCTTGACCCGCTGCATCGCCGCCGACCCACCGATCAGCTCGTTGACCGTCAGCTCCTCGCCCAGGCGCTGGCGCAGCGTCGTCACCTCGCCGCGCAAGAAGCGGCGCTCCATCAAGCGCTGCATCAGATGCCGCAACTCGTCGAGGATGAGGGGCTTGGACAGGTAGTCGAAGGCGCCTTCCTTGAGCGCCTCCACCGCCGAGGCGATCGTCGGGTAGCCGGTCATGACCACCACTTCGATCGATTCGTCCTGGGCCTTGATCTGCTTGAGCAGCTCGAGCCCGCTCATGTCCGGCATGCGGATGTCGGTGAGCGCGGCGTCGAACACCTGGGTGCGGATCAGCTCCAGCGCTTCCGTCGCGGTGGCCGCCGTCGTCACCTGGTAGCCCCACTGCGTGAGCGCTTCCTTGAGGAGGAGCAGGATCGACGTCTCGTCGTCGACGACCAGGACCCGGGCGGGCTCCATCGTGTGAAAACCTTAGCACGGTCGGGTGTCAAAGTGACAAGAATAATGGGCGGGCCCGGGCTTGCGTCACATCGCCGGCGATGTTAGCGTGTTCCTTGACTTTTCGACGACGGGGAGCATGTTCATGGCTGATGCCACAGGGGTCCACCTGACCGAGCAGAACTTCGACGAGGCGCTGGCCGCGAATCACGGGCTCATGATGGTGGACTTCTGGGCCGAGTGGTGCGGTCCGTGCCGGGCGATCGCCCCGGTCCTGGAGGAACTGGTCCGGTCCTCCGGGGGACGCGTCACGCTGGCCAAAGTGAACGTCGACGAGAACCCCGGGCTGGCGGCGCGCTACGGGATCCGCTCCATCCCGACGATCCTGTTCGTCAAGGGCGGGAAGGTGGTCGATCAGGTGATCGGCGCCGTGCCCAAGGCCCAGCTCCAGAAGAAGCTGGAGGCTCTCGCCTGACCGACACCGCCAGAGGGGCGGCCTGACGTATTAGTACCGGCGGTCCAGAGATTCCGCCGCTGTCACCGACCCGCGAGGAGTTCCGCGCGCTCGCGGCCCGGGGCAACCTTGTTCCGGTGTTCGCCGAGCTGCCGGCCGACCTCGATACCCCGCTCTCGGCTTACCTGAGGCTGCGGCCCGGGCCGTACGCCTTCCTCCTCGAGTCGGTCGAAGGGGGCGAGAAGTGGGCTCGCTACTCCTTCCTGGGTACCGATCCGGCCATGGTGCTGACCGCCAAGGACGGTCGCATCACCCTCCGCCGCGCGGGCGGCCGGGTGCAGCGTCTGCCGGACGGCAACCCGCTGGAGGCGATCCGGTCCCTCCTGGCCGAGATCCGCCCGGTGTCCGTTCCAGGCCTGCCGCGCTTCCAGGGGGGCGCCGTCGGCTACCTCGCCTACGACATGGTGCGCCACATGGAGCGGGTGCCGGGCCACGCTACCGACGACCTGAAGCTGCCGGACGCCGTCTTCGTGTTCACGGACAGCCTGGTCGTCTTCGACAACCTCCGCCACCGGCTGCTGGTGATGGCCAACGCCCGCATCGAGGACGGGAGCCCGGCCGCCCTCGACCGCGCCTACGACCAGGCGGCGGTGCGGATCGGCATGACGCTCGAGAAGCTGGCGCGGCCCGCCCGGCCGCCGGCGCCGCTGGCGCTGGCGCCGCCGGGTCCCCTGCTGGCCCTCGGCGAGGAAGGCTTCGCCTCGACGATGGACGAGAGCGCCTTCACGGAGGCGGTGCGGCGGGCCAAGGAATACATCGCCGCCGGCGACGCTTACCAGATCGTGCTCTCGCGCCGTTTGGACGCGCCCCTGCCCGCCGATCCGTTCACGATCTACCGGGCGCTGCGCACCATCAACCCCTCCCCGTACCTGTTCTTCCTCCGGCTGGGCCGCCTCTCCATCGTCGGCTCCTCCCCCGAGGTGCTGGTGCGGCTGGAAGGCGACAGGATCGAGACGCGCCCGATCGCCGGCACCAGTCCGCGGGGGGCCACCGAGGAGCAGGACCGGGCGATCGAGGCGAGCCTGCGTGCCGACCCCAAGGAGCGGGCCGAGCACGTGATGCTCGTCGACCTCGGGCGCAACGACGTGGGACGTGTGGCCGCCCTGGGGTCGGTGAAGGTCACCGAGTTCATGGTCGTGGAGCGTTACTCGCACGTCATGCACCTGGTGAGCCACGTCGTCGGCACCCTGCGGCCCGGGGCCGACGCGCTGGACGTCCTGCAGGCCTGCTTTCCCGCCGGCACGCTGACCGGGGCGCCGAAGATCCGGGCCATGGAGATCATCGACGAGCTGGAGCCCACCCGGCGCGGCCCGTACGGGGGCGCCGTCGGCTATCTCTCGTACTCGGGCAACCTCGACTCGTGCATCACCATCCGGACGATCGTCTGCCATGACGGCTGGGCGTCGGTGCAGGTGGGAGCCGGCATCGTGGCCGATTCCGATCCCAAGACCGAGTGGCTGGAGACCTGTTCCAAGGCGCGGGGCCTGGTCCTCGCCCTCCGGATGGCGGCCGGGGCCCGGCGATGATCCTGGTCATCGACAACTACGACTCCTTCACGTACAACCTCGTGCAGTACCTCGGCGAGCTCGATCCCGACCTCCGCGTCGTCCGCAACGACGAGATGGATGTGGAGGGGCTGGCGGCGCTCGGGCCGGACCGGATCGTCATTTCCCCGGGCCCGGGCACCCCCGATCAGGCGGGAGTCTCGGTCGAGCTGATCCGGCGGATGAGCCCGCGCGTCCCGATCCTGGGCGTGTGCCTGGGCCACCAGGCGATCGGACGCGCCTTCGGCGCCACCGTGGCCCGGGCCGGGCGTCAGATGCACGGCAAGACTTCGTCCATCCGCCACGACGGCCGCGGAGTCTTCGCCGGCCTGCCGAACCCCTTCGAGGCCACCCGGTACCACTCCCTGGCCATCGTGGCCGACACCGTGCCGGCCGACCTGGAAGTCACGGCCTGGGCCGAGGACGGCGAGATCATGGGCGTCCGGCACCGGGCCTACCCGGTGGAAGGCGTGCAGTTCCACCCGGAGTCGATCCTGACCGTGCCCGGCAAGGCCCTGCTCGCGAACTTCGTGCGGCATGACGGCCGGTGAGCAGCGCCTCACCGAGCTGGCGCTCATCCGGGCCGTCCGCGCCCGAGCGTGGCCCGACGCCGGGGTGGCGATCGGCATCGGCGACGACGCCGCCGTGCTCGAGCCGACGCCGGGGCGCCGGCTGGTCCTCACCACCGACCTGCTGATCGAGGACATCCACTTCCGCCGCCGCTACACCGAGCCGGCCGACATCGGCTGGAAGGCGCTGGCCGTCAACCTGTCCGACGTCGCGGCCATGGGCGCCGCCCCGCGCTGGTCGCTGGTGGCGCTGGCCTGTCCGCCGGGCACGACCATGGACGAGGTCGAGGCGTTCTACGAGGGGCTGGCCGCCCTGGCCGCCGAGCACCACGTCGCCCTGGTAGGCGGCGACACCTCGGCCTCCCCCGGGGGCTGGATCGTCAACGTCACCGTCATCGGGGAGACCGACGGGATTCCGCTCACCCGTGCGGGCGCGCGCCCGGGCAACGTCATCGCGATCACCGGCGACGTCGGCCGCTCGGCGGCCGGTCACGCCGTGCTGGAGCGCCGCCGGGCTCCGACCGGCCTGCCGGCCGACGTCCTGGCCGCGGTGACGGACGCCCACCTGCGCCCACGCCCGCGCGTGCGGGAAGCCCGGTGGCTGGCCGCGGCCGGCGGCGTGACGGCTATGATCGACCTGTCCGACGGCCTCGCCACCGACCTGCGCCACCTGGCCCGGGAGAGCGGGGTGGGGGCCCGGGTCGACCTGGCCCGCCTGCCGGTCGCGCCGACGACCCGGCTGGTGGCCCGGGCGCTGGGTCGCGACCCGCTCGCCTGGGCCGCCGCTGGCGGCGAGGACTACGAGCTGCTGCTCGCGTGCGAGCGGAGCGCGTTCGACCGCCTCCGCATCGGGCTGGCCGAGGCCACCGGGACGGATCTGACCGGGGTGGGGGAGGTCGTGGCCGGCGAGGGCGACGTGACGTTCGTCGGCGAGGACGGCCGCGCGGTGGAGGTCGCGGGCGGGTTCGAGCACTTCGTGACCGGAGCGCGCCGTGGCTGACGCCATCGGCATGACCCTGCTCGCCCTCCTGCTGCTGATCGCCCTGTCGGCCCTGCTCAACGGGGCGGAGGCCGCCTACTTCTCGCTGGGGCGCGCCCGCCTCAAGCGCCTGCGACAGGCGCAGCCCGAGACGCCCCGCGTCCCGCTCGTCGACCGCCCCCACGACCTGCTGGTGACACTGCTGGTCGCCATCACCGTCCTGAACATCGCCGCCTCGGCGATCGCCGCCACCGTCGCCGAGGCTCTGCTCGGGCCCCGCTGGGGCCCGGTCGTCGAGACCGCGGTGATGATCCTGGTCCTCACCACCCTGACCGAGGTCCTGCCGATGACCGTCGCCGTCCGCCGTCCGGAGCCGTTCCTCCGCGTGGTGGGACCGCTGGTGACGTGGCTGGGCCGAATGCTGGCTCCGGTGCGCCTCGTACTGGGGAGCCTGACCGCCCTCATCGTCCGGCTCGTCGGCACCGGTCGGGCCGCCGGCGAGCCCGAGCTCACCGAGGAAGAGCTCCGGACCCTGGTCGACGTCGGGGCGAGCGAGGGCGTGGTCGAGCGCGAGGAGCGGGAGATGATCCACAAGGTCTTCGAGCTCGAAGACACGCTCGTCCGCTCGATCATGGTGCCGCGCACCGACATGTTCTGCCTCGACGTGGCGACGCCGGTCGACCGCATCCTGCCGGCGCTGCGCGAGAACCTCCACTCCCGGGTGCCGGTGTACGAGGGGTCGATCGACATCATCATCGGCATCCTCTACACCAAGGACCTGCTCCCGTACGTCGACGGCCTGCCCCCGGATTTCGACCTCCGCGCCCACCTGCACCCGCCCTACTTCGTCCCCGAGAGCAAGCGGGCTGACGTGCTGCTCCAGGAGCTCCAGGCCAAGAAGCTCCACCTGGCCATCGTGGTGGACGAGTACGGCGGGACCGCCGGCCTCGTCACCCTGGAGGACATCCTGGAGGAGCTGGTGGGGGAGATCGCCGACGAGTACGACGAGCCGGAGCGCCTCATCCAGCGCCTGGACGCCTCCACCTTCCGCGTGGCCGGCAAGCTCCCCATCGAGGAGCTGAACGCGGTCACCGGGCTGTCGATCGCCAACACGACCTACGACACCGTCGGCGGCTGGGTCCTGGACCTGTTCGGCCGGGTGCCCCGGCGCGCCGAGCGGGCCTCCACCGCCGACTTCACGGTCACGGTGGAGAAGGTGGAGCGCACGCGGGTGGTCGAGGTCCTGGTCGTCGTGCACCGACCGCCGCAGGCCGGCCAGGAGGCCGCCTGATGGTCGGGCTCCTGGTCCTGGCCGGCGCCTGCGTCCTGGCGACGATGTTCTTCTCGGCCGCCGAGATGGCCTTCATCGCCGCCAACCGGGTGCGGATCCGGCACCTGGCGGAGGAGGGCCATACGGTGGCCGCCCGCTACCTGGAGGCCTTCGCCCGCCCCGAGCGCATGCTCTCCACCGCCAAGGTCGGGGTGCCGATCATGCACATCATCGCCTCCTCGGCGGCGACGTTCGCGCTGCTGCCCCTGCTCGGCCCCTACGCCGCCCTGGTGGTCACGCTGGCCCTGACGCCGCTCATGCTGGTCCTGGGCGAGATCCTCCCCAAGGCCGTGGCCCGCGAGTGGGCCACGCCGCTCATCCTCTGGCTCTACCGGCCGCTGACGTGGGCCTCGGTGGTGCTCGCCCCGGTCGTTGGGTTTTCTGGAGCCCTGGTGGCCGGCCTCCTGCGTCTCGTCGGCGCCCGGCAGGACGACAGTCGGCAGTTCGTCTCCCGGGAAGAGCTCAAGGTGCTCCTGTCACTGGAGCCCGGCGAGGCCGAGGTGACGACCCAGGAGGCGGAGATGATCGGCGCCATCTTCCGCCTGGGCGACACCACGGTGCGCGAGATCATGGTCCCGCTGGTGGAGGCGGTCATGCTGCCGGACACCGCCACGCCCCGGGACGCCATCGCGCTCGTCCGGGAACGGGGCTTCTCCCGCCTTCCCATCTACCGGCAGCGGGAGACGAACGTGGTGGGCGTGGTGACGGCCATGGACCTGCTGCGCCGCGGTGCCGAGGCTCGGCGGCTGGACGAGCTGATGCGCCAGCCGTACTATGTCCCGGAAACCAAGCGGATCGACGATCTCCTGCGCGAGATGCAGCGGGCCCGCATCCACATGGCGGTCGTCGTCGACGAGTACGGGGGCGCGACCGGCATCGTGACGCTGGAGGACGTCGTCGAGGAGATCGTCGGCGAGATCCAGGACGAGCACGACCGGCCCCCGGCCTCGGTGGACCGCCTGCCCGATGGCTCCTACTGGGTCGCCGGCCGCACCGGCATCGACGAGCTGAACGAGGCCCTCGACTGGCGGCTCCCCAAGCGCGACTACGAGACGGTGGCCGGCCTGGTCCTGGCCACGCTGGGACGGATCCCGCGCACGGGGGAGGAATTCCAGATCCCGGGCTACACGATCACCGTGCTCGAAGCCGACGCCCGTCACGTGGCGGCGGTGAAGATCGCACCGACGGCGCGGGGCGCTCCCGCCGCCGACGGCGGCGGTCCCTCGTGATCCTCGATTCTCAGGGAGGAGACGCGCATGGCTGGAAGGATGGTGCAGTTCCCGGCGAACGGCGGCACGACCTCGGGCTACCTGGCCACCCCGGCCGCCGGGAAGGGACCGGGCGTGCTGGTGATCCAGGAGTGGTGGGGGCTGGTCGGCCACATCAAGAACGTCTGCGACCGCTTCGCGGCCGAGGGCTTCACCGCCCTGGCGCCCGATCTCTATCACGGGCAAACGGCCAGTGAGCCGGATACGGCCGGCAAGCTGTTCATGGCCCTGAACATCGCCCAGGCCGAGAAGGACCTGCGGGGCGCCGTCGATTTCCTGGCCCAGCAGGCCACCAGCCAGAAGGTGGGCGTGGTCGGCTTCTGCATGGGCGGACAGCTCGCGCTGTTCGCCGCCACCCTGAATCCCAAGGTCGGGGCCGTGGTCGACTTCTACGGCGTCCACCCCAACGTCAAGCCGGACTACTCGCGGCTGCACGGGCCGGTGCTGGGGCTGTTCGCGGCCAAGGACCAGTTCGTGACGCCGGACAACGCGCGCGAGCTGGAGGCGGCGATCAAGCGGGCGGGCAAGAGCTGCGAGATCCACATCTACCCGGACGCGGACCATGCCTTCTTCAACGACGAGCGGCCGGACGTGTACAACCGGGCGGCGGCCGAGGACGCGTGGCGGCGGACGCTGGCGTTCCTCCGCCAGCACGTGAAGTAGGGGCGGCGGGCCGCCGCCCCGCTCAGGCGCCGGCGGCGGCCTTCTTCTCCTTGCCGCGGCGGCCCCGGGCCTCCTTCTTCCGGCCCTTCTCACCCTTGCCGCCCTTGCCGTCCGCAGCCGCCGGCCGGTCCACCAGCTCCAGGTAGACGAGCGGGGCGGCGTCGCCCCGGCGGACGCCGGCGTGGATGATCCGGGTGTAGCCACCCGGACGGTCGGCGAAGCGGGCCGCGATCTGGTCGAAGAGCCGGGCCACCACCTCGCGGTCGGGCACCATGGCCAGCACCTGACGGCGGGCGTGCAAGCTCTCACGCTTGGCCAGCGTGATCATCCGGTCGGCCAGCCCGCGGACGGCCTTGGCCTTGGCCTCGGTGGTGCTCACCCGCTCGTGGCGAAACAGCGACACCAGGAGGTTGCGCAGCATCGCGGTGCGGTGCTCGCTGTCGCGGCCCAGCCGGTAGCGGTGGTTGCGATGCCTCATCGGGCGGCTCCTCCTCGCCCCAGTGCGCCCAGCACGTTGGGATCGATCCGCATGCCGAGCGACAGGCCCAGTCCCGCCAGCGCGCTCTTGATGTCGTCGATGGACTTCTCGCCGAGGTTTTTCACCTGCTCCAGGTCGGCCTCCGTCTTCTGAGCGAGGTCGGCCACTAGGTGGATCTCCGCGTTCTTGAGCGCGTTGAGGGCGCGGGCCGGAAGCGCGATGTCCTCGAGCGGCCTGGCCAGCACCTCGCGGAGGTACTCCTCCCCGGTGGGGCCCTCAGCGGCCGCCTCCTCGTCTGGTGCCCCGGCCGTGAGTGGACTGAAGTGGGCCTTGAGGAAGGCCGCCGAGCGCTCCAGCGCGTCGTCGGGGCCGATGGCGCCGTTGGTCCAGATCTCCAGGATCAGCTTCTCGTAGTCCGTGATCTTGCCCAGACGCGACATCTCGACGTTGTAGGCGACGCGGGTGATCGGCGAGTAGGCGACATCGAGCGGGATGGCACCGGCCGGGGCCTCGACGACGTCGGCCGAGACGTAGCCGCGGCCGACGCCGATGCCGAGCTCGACGGTCAGCCGGGCGCCGGCCTCCAGCGTGAGGAGGTGGGCTTCCGGGTTGAGCACCTCCAGATCGGTCTCGGGGACGTCTTCGCCGGTGACCGTGCGGGGGCCGACCAGCTCGAGCCGTACCGTGCGCGGCTCCCCGGCCGGCACCTGGATCGCCAGCTTCTTGAGGTTCAGCAGGACGTCGGCCGTGCTCTCGTGAACCCCCGGGATGCGGTCATCCACGGTCCTGACGCCGTCGATCCGCACCCACGCTACGGCAGCCCCGGGAATGATGGAGAGCAGGGTCCGCCGCATCGCGTTGCCCACCGTGAGCGCGTAGCCCTTCTCGAACGGCTCGGCCACCAGGCGGCCGTAGCGCTCGGTCAAGATCTCCCATTCGACCTTGCGCGGCTTCTGGAATGGAATGCGTGGCATGGTCCCTCTGACTCGCGGCTACTTGCTGTACAGCTCGACGATGAGCTGCTCGGACACGGGAATCTGGATGTCCTCCCGCAAAGGCACCGCGCGGACGGTACCCCGCCGGGCGGCCGGGTCGAGCTCGAGCCACGGCGGCACCGCGCCCCGACCCGCGTTGAGGTTGTCATCGACCCGGGCCGCCTGGCGGCTGCCGGCGCGGAGCGAGACCACGTCGCCGACCTTGACCAGGTACGAAGGGATCGAGACCTTGCGGCCGTTGACCTGGAAGTGCCCGTGGGCCACCATCTGCCGCGCCTCCCGCCTCGAGGCGGCGAAGCCCAGGCGGTGGACGACATTGTCCAGGCGCAGCTCCAACAGGCGCAGGAGGTTCTCGCCGGTCACGCCCTTCTCCCGCTCGGCCATCTGGAAGTAGCGGCGAAACTGCTTTTCCAGCACCCCGTAGATCCGCTTGGCCTTCTGCTTCTCGCGCAACTGGATCCCGAACGGCGTGAGCTTGCCGCGGTTGAGGCCGTGCTGCCCGGGCGGGTAGTTGCGGCGCTCGATGGCGCACTTGTCGGTGAAGCAGCGCGCCCCCTTGAGAAAGAGCTTCATGCCCTCGCGGCGGCAAAGCCGGCACTTGGCGTCGGCGTAGCGAGCCATGGTGGACCTCTACACCCGTCGCCGCTTCGGCGGCCGACAGCCGTCGTGCGGGATGGGGGTGACGTCCTTGATGGACGTGATCTCGAGCCCGACCGCCTGCAGCGAGCGGATGGCCGCCTCGCGCCCGGCGCCGGGCCCCTTGACGTTGACCTCCACCGACTTGAGCCCGTACTCCATCGCCTTGCGGGCGGCGGCCTCGGCCGCCGTCTGGGCGGCGAACGGCGTGCTCTTGCGCGAGCCCTTGAACCCCGCGCTCCCGGCACTGGACCAGGCCACTACGTTACCCGACTTGTCGGTGATGGTCACGATTGTGTTGTTGAAGGTGGCCTGGACGTGGGCGATTCCGGTGCGGACCTCGCGCCGCTCCCGCCGCTTGCCGCCCTTCTTGCGCGGCGCCGGCTTGCCGGTCTGATCCGCCATGGGTTAGGCTCCCGCCTTCCGGGCCGCCGCCGGGGCCGGCGCGGCCGCGGCGGGCTTCTTCTTGATCATGACGCCCTTGCGCGGCCCCTTGCGCGTGCGGGCGTTGGTGTGCGTGCGCTGGCCGCGGACGGGCAGGCCCCGGCGGTGACGCATGCCGCGGTAGCAGCCGATGTCCATCAGCCGCTTGACGTTCATCGAGACCTCGCGCCGCAAATCGCCCTCGACCTTCAGGTCCCGCTCGATGATCTCCCGCACCCGGCCGGTCTCCTCCTCCGTCCACGTCTGGACCCGCTTGTTGGGGTCGACGCGGGCCTGGGCCAGGACGCGCAGCGCCGTCGGCCGGCCGATGCCGTAGATGTACGTCAGGGCGATCTCGCCCCGCTTCTCCCGCGGCAGATCCACTCCCGCGATTCTCGCCATGTCCTACCTCTTTCCTCGCGCGCCGGCTCCGCCGGCGCCCTCTGTTCCGAGCGCGAGCCGCTCCCCTCTAGCCTTGCCGCTGCTTGTGCCGCGGGTTCTTGCAGATGATCCGCGTCACGCCGTGTCGCTTCACGATCTTGCAGTGCTCGCAGCGTGCCTTGATCGACGGTCTCACCTTCATCGCTGTCCTCGGCCGGTCTGGAGCTACTTGAACCGGTACGTGATCCGGCCCCGGGTCAGGTCGTACGGGGACAGCTCCACCTTGACCCGGTCGCCGGGCAGGATGCGGATGAAGTTCATGCGCATCTTCCCGCTGACGTGGGCCAGCACGCGATGGCCGTTGTCGAGCTCCACGCGGAACATCGCGTTGGGCAGCGGCTCCACCACGGTCCCTTCGACCTCGATCGCATCTTCCTTCGTCATCTCTGGCGCTCGTTCTGTTCCCGCTCGCCTCGGCACCGCCCGGCGGCAACGCCCCTATTTCGAGCGCGGGCTCCGCCCGCGCAACCCCCTCTCGGGGGAGGCCTCGGAGGGGGCCGTCGAGGCCCCCTCCGAACGAGTGAGCACGTCCGGACCGTCCTCCGTCACCGCCACGGTGTGCTCGAAGTGCGCGGCCAGGCTGCCGTCCTCGGTGACCGCCGTCCAGCCATCGTCCAGGATCCGGACCCCGGGGCCGCCCATCGTGACCATCGGCTCGATCGCCAGTACCATGCCCGGGCGCAGCACCGGCCCCCGGCCGGGCTCGCCGAAGTTCGGGACCTGCGGATCCTCGTGGAGGGCGCGGCCGATGCCGTGGCCGACGAAGGCCCGGACCACCGAGAAGCCGTGCGCCTCCACGTGCCGCTGCACGGCGTGCGACACGTCGCCCAGGCGGCGTCCCGGCCGGCACTCGGCGATGGCCCGCTCCAGGCTCTCACGCGTGGCGTCCAGCAGGGCCTGCACGGGCGGCGGGACCTCGCCGATGGCGACCGTGAAGGCGCAATCGGCGTAGTACCCATCCACAATACACCCGAGGTCCAGACCGACGATGTCCCCCTCCTTCAGCCGCCGGTGCGCGGACGGGATCCCGTGGACCACCTCCTCGTTGATCGACACGCACACCGAGGCCGGGAACCCCCGATAGCCCTTGAATGCGGGTCGGGCACCCCGCCGGGTGATGAACGTCTCCACCTCCTCGTCGATCTCCAGCGTCGACATGCCGACCCTGACCAGGCCCCGCAGCCGCTCCACCAGGTCGGCCAGGATACGGCCGCCCCGGCGCATCAGCTCGATCTCCCGCGGCGACTTGAGCACGATCATCGCCCGACCGCCTGGCGGATCGCGCGGCGGACCGCCTCGACGGAACCGGCCCCTCCCACCGTCGCCAGCAGCCCGCGGCGGCGGTAGTGGTCGAGCAGCGGCGCCGTCTGCTCGGCATAGACCTTCAGCCGGGTGCGGACCGTGTCCTCGCGATCGTCGGGACGCTGCACCAGCTCGGCCCCGCACCGGTCGCAGGCTCCGGGTGTCCGCGGCGGGTGCGTGGTGAGGTGGTACGTCGCCTGACAGGCCGGGCACGCCCGACGCCCCGTGAGCCGGCGCAGGAGCTCGGCTTCGGGCACGTCGAAGAAGACGACACGGTCCAGCGCCTCGCCGCGGTCGGCCAGCAGGCGGTCCAGGGCCTCCGCCTGGGGAATCGTCCGCGGGAAACCGTCGAGGATGAAGCCGCGCTTGGCGTCGGATTGAGCCAGGCGTTCGGCGATCAGCCCGATCATCACGTCATCGGGGACCAGCGCACCGCGCTCCATGAACGACCGCGCCTGCCGGCCCAGGGCGGTACCGGCCGCGGCCGCCTCGCGCAGCATGTCGCCGGTCGCGATCTGGGGCACCGACCACTCGCGCGCCAGCTCCCGGGCCTGGGTGCCCTTGCCGGCGCCCGGTGGCCCCAGAAAGACGAGGCGCACGGCGATCAGCTCCGCCCGAACACGCTCGAGCGGGAGCGCGAGCGCTTGAGAAAGCCCTCGTAGTTGCGCATGAGCAGGTGCGACTCCATCTGTCGCACGGTATCGAGCGCCACGCCGACCACGATGAGCAGGCTGGTGCCACCGAAGTAGAAGGGGACATTGAACCAGCGGATCAGGTAGTCGGGCAGCACCGAGATGACGGCCAGGAACAGGGCCCCGGGCAGCGTGATCCGGGTCAGCACGTGGTCGATGTACTCGGCCGTCTTCTTACCGGGCCGGACCCCGGGGATGAAACCGCCGTACTTCTTCATGTTGTCGGCGAGGTCGATGGGGTTGAAGACGATGGCGGTGTAGAAGTAGGCGAAGAAGACGATCAACCCCATGTAGAGCAGCGTGTAGGTGAACCGACCGGGGCTCAGCGCGTCGCTGATCGCCTGCATCCAGGGATGCGGCACGAACCGGGTCAGCGTGGCCGGAAAGAGGATCAGCGAGGAGGCGAAGATCACCGGGATCACCCCGGCGGTGTTGATCCGCAGCGGGATGTGGGTGGACTGCCCGCCGTAGACCCGGCGCCCGACCACCCGGCGCGCGTACTGGACCGGGATCTTGCGCTGCCCCTCCTGCATCAGCACCACCGCGGCGGTGACGGCCAGCATCAGGGCGCAGAGGGCCAGGAACACGAAGAGCTTCATCTCGCCGGTCGTGATCAGCGTGTACGAGGCGGTGATCGCCGAGGGCAGCCGGACGACGATCCCGGCGAAGATGATCAGCGAGATCCCGTTGCCGATGCCCTTCTCCGAGATCTGCTCGCCGATCCACATGAGGAGGGCGGTGCCGGCGGTGAGCGTGATCACCACCAGCAGCCGGAAGCCCCACCCCGGCGTGGGCACGATCGACACCCCGCCCGGGCTGCGCATGCCTTCCAGCCCCACCGCGATGCCGAGCGCCTGCACCGCCGACAGCACGATGGTGCCGTAGCGGGTGTACTGCGTGATCTTCTTCCGCCCGGCCTCGCCCTCCTTGGCCAGCCGCTCCAGCGCCGGGATGACCACGGTGAGCAGCTGCAGGATGATCGAGGCGGAGATATAGGGCATGATCCCGAGCGCGAAGATCGACAGGCGCCGGAGATTGCCGCCCGAAAAGAGGTCCACCATGCCGAGCAAGGTGCCCTGCACCTGGTCGAAGAACTGGGCCAGCGCGTGCCCGTCGATGCCGGGCGTGGGGACGTGGGCGCCCAGCCGGTAGGCGATCAGCATGGCGGCCGTGAACAGCAGCCGGCGCTTGAGCTCGGGGACCCTGAAGACGTTGCGGAACGACTGCAGCCCTTCGATCACGAGGCCGCCGTCCCGCTTCCGATCAGCTCGATCCGCCCGCCGCCGGCCTCGATCTTCTGCCGGGCCGAGCCGCTGACCGCATGGACGCGCACGGTGAGCGCCTGCTCGAGCGTGCCTTCCCCCAGCACCTTGACCGCGTGGCGATCACCACCCTTGATGAGCCCGGCCTCGACCAGCCGGTCGGGGTCCACCACCGTGCCGGCCGGGAAGCGGCCCAGGTCCTTCACGTTGACCACGGCGTACTCACGCTTGCCGCCCGGGGGCAGGAACCCGCGCTTGGGCAGCCGCCGGTAGAGCGGCATCTGGCCCCCCTCGAACCCGCCGCCCTTGCCGCCGCCCGAGCGGGCCTTGTGGCCCTTGTGGCCCTTGCCGGCCGTCTTGCCGTGGCCGGAGGCCGGGCCCCGCCCGACCCGCTTGCGGCGCTTGCGAGCGCCGGCCGCCGGTCGCAGGTCCTCAAGCCTCATGACGCACCTCGAGCACGTGGGGCACCGCCGCGATCATCCCCCGGATCGCCGGTGTGTCTTCGTGCGCGACGGTCTGGTTGATCCGGCGCAGGCCCAGCGCCTTGACCGTCGCCTCCTGCTTGGGCGACAACCCGATCAGGCTCCGCACGAGCCTCACCTTAAGCTTCCGGCTTGCCACCTGCGGCCTCCTCGGCGCCGCCGGCTCCGTCGGTGCGCTTGCGCGCCGCGTGCAGGTCCTGCAGCCGCTTGATCCGGCGGAGAGCGTCCATGGTCGCCTTGAGCACGTTGTGGGGGTTGTTGGAGCCCAGCGTCTTGGTCAGGATGTCCTGCACGCCGACCGCCTCCAGGACGGGCCGCACCGCACCGCCGGCGATGACTCCGGTACCCGGCACCGCCGGCTTGAGCAGCACCCGCCCGGCACCGAAGTGGCCCGTGATCTCGCACGGGATCGTGGTGTCCTTGAGCGGCACGAAGATCAGGTCCTTCTTGGCGTGCTCGACCGCCTTGCGGATGGCCTCCGGAACCTCGTGGGCCTTGCCCAGGCCGACGCCCACGTGGCCCCGGCCGTCGCCGACGACGACCAGCGCCGTGAACGAGAATCGCCGGCCGCCCTTGACCACCTTGGCCACTCGGTTGATGGTCACCACCCGGTCGCTGAGTTCCAGCACGCTGGGATCGATCTTCGTTACCGGCACTCCCCTCTCCTTGACGCTCCCTCCGACCTAGAACTGAAGGCCGCCGGCCCGCGCCGCCTCGGCCAGCGCCTTGACCCGGCCGTGGTACATGTAACCGCCCCGGTCGAACACCACCCGCTCGATGCCGGCCGCCCGGGCCCGCTGGGCCAGAAGCTCTCCGACGGCCCGCGCGGCCGCTACGTTGCCGCCCGAGCCGTGCCGCTGGCGAAACTCCTTGCTTCGGCTGTCGGCGGCGACCAGCGTCCGGCCCGTGTCGTCGTCGATGAGCTGGGCGGAGATGTGCTTGAGGCTGCGGAAGACGGCCAGCCGCGGCCGGCTGGCCGAGCCGCGCACACGGCGGCGCAGCCGGGCGTGACGGAGGTCCCGAGCGGCCCGACGGTCCTTGGTGATCACTTGGCGCCCGCCTTCTTGCCCACCTTCCGGCGGATGGTCTCCTCGACGTACTTCACGCCCTTGCCCTTGTAGGGATCCGGCTTGCGCAGGGCCCGCAGCCGCGCCGCCGTCTGGCCGAGCAATGCCTTGTCCGGCCCACGGAGGGTGATGAGCGTCTGCCGCTCGACCTCGGCCGTGATGCCCTCGGGCAGGGGAAAGATCACCGGATGGGAGTACCCGAGGGACAGCTGGATCGCTCGGCCCTGCATCTGCGCCCGGTAGCCGATGCCGACGATCTCCAGCTTCCGCTCGAAGCCGTCCTTGACCCCGGTCACCATGTTGGCCAGGAGGGCCCGGGTCAGCCCGTGCAGGGCCCGGAGCGACCGGTGGTCGCCCTGGCGGCTCACGACCAGCGCGTTGTTCTCCACCCGCGCCGCCAGCCCGGGCGGGATGGGCTGCACCAGCTTGCCCTTGGGCCCCTCGGCCCGGACGACGCCGTTGTCGACCTGGACCTTGACGCCGGTCGGGATCTCGATGGGTTTCTTGCCGATGCGTGACATCTCAGCCCCTCACCACACGTACGCCAGGACCTCGCCGCCGACCTTCTGCTGGCGGGCCTCCCGATCGGTGAGCACGCCCCGGGAGGTGGACACGATGGCGACGCCCATGCCGCCCAGGATGGTGGGGATCCGGTCGTGGGTCACGTACACCCGCCGGCCGGGCGTCGAGACCCGCACGAGGCCCGAGATCAGCTTCTCGTTACCGGGCCCGTACTTGAGGTAGACCCGCAGCGTCCCCTGCCGATGGTCGTCCAGGACCCGGTAGTTCTTGATGAAGCCCTCGTTCTTGAGGATCTCGGCCATCCGCACCTTGAGCCGGGAGGCGGGGATATCGACCTTCTCGTGCTCGGCCCGGCTAGCGTTCCGGATGCGGGTCAGGAAGTCGGCGATGGGATCGCTACGCATCGCTCACCAGCTCGCCTTGACCACGCCCGGGACCTCGCCCTTGAGCGCGAGCTCCCGGAAGCACAGACGGCACATCTGGAACTTCCGCAGATACCCGCGCGGGCGCCCGCAGAGACGGCAGCGGTGGTAGGCGCGCGTCCGGAACTTCGGCGGGCGCTGGGCTTTCATGATGAGCGCGGTCTTGGCCATGCGACTACTCCCTGAACGGCATGCCGAGGTGGGCCAGCAGGGCCCGGGCTTCCTCGTCGGTCCTGGCGGTCGTCACGATGTTGATGTCCATGCCCCGAACCTTGTCGACCTTGTCGTACACGATCTCCGGAAAGATGAGCTGTTCGCGCAGGCCCAGCGCGTAGTTGCCCCGCCCGTCGAACCCCTTGGCCGGCACGCCCTTGAAGTCCCGCACCCGGGGCAGGGCGATGTTGATGAGCCGGTCCAGGAACTCGTACATGCGGGCGCCGCGGAGCGTCACCTTCGCCCCGATCGGGACCCCGGCCCGCAGCTTGAAGTTCGCGATCGACTTCTTGGCCCGGGTGACGATCGGCTTCTGGCCGGAGATGGCGGCCAGGTCGGCGGTGGCGAAGTCCATCACCTTGGCGTTGTCGCGCGCCTCGCCCACCCCCATGTTGATCACGATCTTCTCCAGGCGCGGGACCTGGAAGGGATTGCGGTAACCGCGCTCCTTCATCAGCGCGGGCACCACCTGGGTGCGGTAGCGCTCGCGCAGCCGGGGCGG